>JAZRRV010000128.1:0-1712 GCA_045651085.1 Acutalibacteraceae bacterium | reverse complement strand
TGACCGCCGGATACGTTGGTGCCGCCTTGTTCAATAAACGTGTCGTACCCGTCGGGGAACGCGCGCACAAATTCGTCCGCCTGTGCCAAGCGGCAGGCGGCTTCCAGTTCCTCGTCGGTGGCGGTTTCGTTGCCCCAACGCAGGTTTTCCTTAATGGTGCCGGAAAACAACAGGTTTTTTTGCAACACCATGGCCACTGCGCCGCGCAGGGTATCCAAATCGTAGCGGCGCACGTCCACCCCGCCCACCGAAACGGTGCCCTCCGAAACGTCGTACAACCGCGGAATGAGTTGCACCAGCGTGGTTTTGCCTGAACCGGTACCGCCCAAAATGCCCACCGTCATACCCGAACGGATGTGGAGGTTCACGTTTTCCAGCGCGCACCGCTCCGCGGTGGCGGCGTATTTGAAGCTGACGCCCGTAAACTCAATGGAACCGTCCGCCACCGTGGTGACGGGGGCATCGGGGCTGCTCAGTTCCGGCGTTTCGCTTAACACTTCGCCGATACGTTTTAACGATTCCGCCGACATGGTGAGCATTACGTAAATCATAGACAACATCATTAGTTGCATTAAAATTTGCATGCCGTAGGTGAGCATGGCGGTGATTTCGCCCACGTTGATGAGCGCGCCGCCGCTGCCCACAATCAGCCGCGAACCCACCAGCAGCACGAACACCATATTAAAGTATACGCACACCTGCATTAGCGGGCTGTTAAGCGCGACCACCCGCTCCGCACGGGTGAAGTCGCCGCGGATATCGTCTGCCGCAGCGTTGAATTTTTCTTTTTCGTACCCCTCACGCGAAAAACCCTTGACCACGCGCATACCGCGCACGTTTTCTTCAATGGATTCGTTGAGCCGGTCGTACTTTTTGAACACGCGGCGAAACGCCGGCATGGCCTTGCGCGCCACCAGCAACAAACCGCACGCCAGCACGGGAATGATAACCACAAACGAGGTGGCAAGCGCGCCGCCCATAATGTACGCCATAATTACCGAAAACACCAGCAGCAGGGGCGCACGAATGGCAATGCGAATGGCCATTAAATACGCCATTTGGACGTTGTTGACGTCCGTTGTCAGCCGCGTGACCAGCGACGAGGTGGAGAATTTATCGATATTGCCAAACGAAAACCGCTGGATTTTGTGAAACACGTCGTGCCGCACGTTTTTGGCAAAACCCGCCGACGCCTTGGCACTGGTAAAGCCCGCCGCGCCGCCGCAACAAAGCGACAACACCGCCATAACGGCGAGTACAGCGCCGATGCGCACAATCTCCCCCACGGCGGCGCCCGCTTCAATGCGGTTGACCAGATTGGCGGTGAGGAACGGGATGAAACATTCAATTCCCGCTTCCAGCACGATGAACACTATGGTGAGTACCGAAGGCAGGCGGTATTCCCGCACACAACCCAGCAGCCGTTTGATATTTTGCATACGCTTGCCTCTTTTCTTGACATCGCTTTTTCGCTTATATAACCTTTACAGTTTACCACAATTTGGCCGTTAAATCAAGCACGTGGCGCCCCAAAAACCCATGAATTTTTTGTGAACGGAAAAGGGGCTTTTTGTCGGCAAGCGGCATCATTTGCCGAAGGCAAACATCATTAAAAAAAAGACGGATACCAAAGTAACCGTCTTTTTTTCTGGGGCGGCTTACGAGGCTCGAACTCGCTACCTCCACCTTGGCAAGGTGGCGCTCTACCAGAT
>JAZRRV010000127.1:0-4362 GCA_045651085.1 Acutalibacteraceae bacterium | reverse complement strand
CAGCAATACCGCTTTGTGCACTGTAAGAGGGCACTCCTCCCGCGAGAGCAGGTCAATTAAAATGCGGCCGCCGTTGGAGTGACCCATCACCACTGCTTCCGTAACGCCCAACGCTTTGCAAAAATCCAAAACAAAATCGCCGTACTCAGTAGGAGTCCACGGGCGGGGCGGTTCTGCAGAACCGCCAAAACCGGGCAGGTCGGGTACCAGCACGCGGCAATAGCCGGCCAGGTGGTTGGTAATTTGATGATATATGCTGCCGTCAACACCCCAGCCGTGGAGCAACAGCACGGTATGTGTTCCGTTGCCTTGGTCCAGGTAATGCACGCGCAAACCGTTCACCGTAATTTCCAAGCCCGACCCCTCCTTTTAATTGTAGTATATACGAGCATACCACAATTTTTCCGAAAAATCAATGCCGCAATTAGGAGTATATGCGCCAAAAAAGTTTTTTATCAAAGCAGAACAAGTCGGAACATCATTTTTTGAGTTTAACCCTTGCAAAAAACGGGTAGGTATGATATGTTTAATGCGAAGGCATAAGCGGAAGGAATGGAAAGTATGTTGAACGTGGAAAAGAGTTATGAGTTTCGCAACAGAATGCGTGTATTGCACCGTGCGGATGTGCGAGATTTTACGGTTAAGGCAGCCGCTGATGAATTGACCGTGGAAAACGGTTGGCAGGTGGTACTGCCTGAGTTGTATGGCGACGTTGTAATGGTTGCGGCGCAGGACCTGCAGGAGCATCTGTTCGTATCTATGAAGGTGTCGGTACTGTTGGTGACCGAGCAAACCGACTCGCGCGCCATTACGCTCACGGTCAATCCCGCACAGCGCGAGGATTATGTTATCACGGTGGGGGACGGCATTGCCGTTGTGGGAAAAAACGAACGCGGTTTGGCACAGGCGCTGTATTGCTTAGAAGATCGAATGAACGCCAAAAAAGCACCGATTTTCAAAAAAGAAGTAATTCGCCACACGTTTTTATTTTCGCCACGCATGGTGCATTCCGGCTATGCGTTGGATGAATATCCCAACGAGCATTTGTCTGCCATTGCTCACGCCGGTATGGATGCCATTTTGGTGTTTGTGAAAAGTGTCAATATGACGCCTTCCGGCTTTATGGATTTTAACGAACTCATTGCCCGTGCCGCTCGTTACGGACTGGATGTGTACGCCTACAGTTATATGAAGAGCTTAAAGCATCCCGACGAAGAGGGCGGGCAGGAGCACTACGATGCTCTGTACGGCAAGTTGTTTGAGGCGTGCCCCGGTTTTAAGGGTGTTGTGCTGGTGGGCGAATCGGTAGGTTTTCCGAGTCACGACCCGCGTACGGCACCGGTGAATAATTTTTACAGTGAAGACGGTATTCCGTATACCAAGCCCCGTCCGGGTTATTGGCCGTGCGAGGATTATCCGCGCTGGCTGGAAAGCGTTAAAAAAGCGATTTACGCTCACAATCCGCAGGCAGATATCGTATTCTGGACGTACAACTGGGGGTATGTCGATCGCGAAGCGCGTGTCAATTTGATTCGTAATCTGCCGACGGATATCAGTCTGATGGTCACGTTTGAAATGCTTGAAAGTTATCCGATGGATGGCTTTGTACAGACGGTAGCGGATTATTCATTGGCTTTTGCCGGCCCCGGTGCGTATTTCACCTCGGAAGCCGAGGCAGCGAAAGAACGGGGTATTCGGTTGTATGCGCAAGCAAACACCGGCGGACTTACGTGGGATATGGGTACCATCCCGTATGAGCCAATGCCGTATCAGTGGATGGAACGTTACAAGAAACTGCGTGAGGCAAACGAAAAATACGGTTTGTGCGGGTTGATGGAATCGCATCATTACGGCTTGTTCCCGTCGCATGTCAGCGATCTTGCCAAGCGTTGTTTTATAGCGGAAACCGTTTCGATGGAGGATGAGCTGGCAGACGTCGTTCGCGCGCGGTTTGGTTGCGGTTATGAAAAGACGATTTGCGAAGCCCTCAAACTGTGGAGCGAAGCGATTCGTTGTTACACGCCCACGGATGCCGATCAGTACGGGGCATTCCGTGTTGGCCCGTCGTACCCGTTGTGTCTGATTCGCGCAGTAAAGCCACCCGCAGCACCGCACGCACATTTCGGTACCCGTATTATGGAAGTGTTCTATCCCGCAGACTATTCACCGGTCTATGGGTTGCCCAGCGGCAGAGGAGAATGGCCGTCGATTCGTATAGCGGGCGAGATTCGATCGCTTGAGAAGATGAAGCAGTATATGGAAGACGGCGTGGCGATTCTGAAACGCATTCCCGAGCCAAACCAGGAGCTGCAGTATCTTATTAATCTGGGCGAATATATCTGCTGTTGTGTGCAGACGGGTATCCACGCTAAGAAATGGTTTGCGGCGAAGTCCCGTGCAACGGCGGCGGCCACTCCTGAGCAGGTGCGCGAGGAAATCGTGCAGCTGCGCGCCATTGTCAAAGCGGAGCGTGCCAACGCTGAACGCGCAATCCCGTTGGTGGAACGTGATTCTCGTCTTGGCTGGGAACCCAGTATGGAATACATCGGCGATGCAGAGCATATTCGCTGGAAATTACGTCACCTGCAGTATGTCGAAGAATTTGAAATACAATGCTATGTCAATAGCATTGCCGACAAATGGTTTTGACCCTAACATAAATTAAAGCGATAAACGCTGTCGGGTTCGGCGGCGTTTATTGTTTTTACTTTTTTTGAAAAAGGGGTTGACCTTGCGCAAAAACTGTGGTATAGTATAAGCACCTCAAAAGGGGTTTATTTTTTTGCGCCGTTTTTTTGGCGGGGTTGTTACCCCTGAGGGAGGCTCAAAAAACCCGCTTGGGAATTATGGAGGTGCCGTTATGAGAGTCAAAATCACACTGGCCTGCAGCGAATGCAAGCAACGCAACTACAACACAATGAAGAATAAGAAGAACGACCCGGACAGACTGGAAATGAACAAGTACTGCCGCTTCTGTCGCAAGCACACTGTGCATCGCGAAACGAAGTAAGTAGCGGAAGGGAGCAAAACGCAATGTTTTTTTGGGGTATCATCCTAACGATTGCCGGGGCTCTCACAGTTCTGGTATCCTTTCTCAGCAGTCTCAACATCTTTGCGGATATGTCTGCGTTGGGTTTTGCCGAATGGCTGAACCGTTTCTTCGCGGCGGAAAATCTCACCGGCAAAAAAGTGGCGTTTTTCATTGCCGTGGTGTTGCTGGTGGTGGGTATCGTGTTGTTCTTTGTCGGCAAGGCGCGCAACGCCAAAACCGGCGAGAGTGATGCCGCAACGCAAAAAGGCGCTAAGTTTTTCCGCGATGTGAAGGGCGAATTCAAAAAAATCACTTGGCCCACTGTTGCCGCCACAACCCGCAACACGGGCGTTACGTTGGTGGCGTGTGCCCTGTTGGGTGCATTTATCTGCTTGATTGACCTTGGCTTGGGTCAACTCATCAAGTTGATTCTGGGTTAATGTAGGAGGTGGGTCCATGGCAGACGAAGCGAAATGGTATGTAGTCCACACCTATTCCGGCTACGAAAACAAGGTGGCCACCAATTTGGAGAAGATTGTGGAAAACCGCAAACTTCAAGAGTGGATTCACGAAATCTCGATTCCCACGGAAACGGTAACCGAGATTAAAGACGGCCAAAAGCGCGAAGTGGAACGGAAAATTTTTCCGGGCTACGTGCTGGTAAAAATGGTAATGACAGACGAATCCTGGTATGTCGTGCGTAACACGCGCGGTTGCACCGGTTTTGTCGGTCCCAACGGCAAGCCCACGCCGCTTACGGATGAGGAAGTGGCAGCGCTGGGCGTCGAAAAGCATCCGGTCGAAATCAACTACGTGCTGGGCGATATGGTTCGCATTATCGACGGCCCGCTGGAGAATTTCAGTGGTCGCGTAGACGAGCTCGACGTGGAGAAGAACCGCGTACGTGTCACGGTTTCCATGTTCGGTCGGGAAACTCCGGTGGAACTGGAATTGGACCAAGCGGAACTTATGGAATAAGCGCGGCTTATTCCGCAGAAAACGAGGTAACGGGCAATCGCCCTTTCCTGTGCGTCGGACACTTTTCCGACTGTGGGAGGTGCCGAAACGCCGCATAGCGTTATCGTGTACCGCCTTACCACAATTTTTGGAGGTGCAAGAAATATGGCTCAAAAGATTTCCGGGTACATCAAACTGCAAATTCCGGCGGGAAAAGCCACGCCGGCGCCCCCTGTTGGTCCGGCTCTCGGTCAGCACGGCGTAAACATTATGGCGTTCACAAAGGAGTTCAACGAGCGCACGAAGAACGATGCGGGTCTCATCATCCCCGTTATCATCACCGTGTATGCCGACCGTTCGTTCACCTTTATCAC
>JAZRRV010000126.1:0-6312 GCA_045651085.1 Acutalibacteraceae bacterium | reverse complement strand
GGCGGGGGTTCTCCGCGTGAGCGGGTCAGATATTGGATTGAGCATTACCGGCGTAGCGGGCCCCGAACCCAGCGAGGGAAAAGAAGTGGGCACGGTGTACGTTGCACTGGCGGATGACCGCCGCGTGTGGGTTAAAAAACTGTGTGCCGGTCACGACGGGCAAGACCGTGAGCAAATTCGCAACGCGGCTACCTTGTATGCTTTGGATATGGCGCGACGCTACTTAGAGGCCCTGCCCGGTGTGATGGCGGGCGGACAACTGGTGGAAAAGGCGCAGCAAGCGGGAAAACCCAAACGGCGCTTATCGTTTCCGTTAATGAAAGGGCGTCGCTGGGTGTGGTTGCCTGCCGCGGTGGTGGCTTTGATTGCCGCCGCGATGATGCTGTACGTGTACGTTATTACGCCGTACATTAACGCGCGCACGTTTGATTCGTTGTGGGCCATTTATATGCAAGAGCAGGATGTGGACGATTCCGAGCCCATAAAATATCCGACGGGTATTTTACAACAGTTTATGTCTCTTTACCGCGTAAACAGTGACGTGCGCGGATGGTTGTCGGTGGAGGACACTTCCATTAACTACCCCGTCGTGCTCAACCCCGAACCGGGGTACTATATCGGCCGCGATTTTTATGAAAAAACTTCGGTGTACGGTGTACCGTACTTGGAAAACGGCACGGTGTTGCAGGCGGGTGCAGCCAATCGCACGCTGGTGGTGTACGGCAACAATCCCGGCAACGGCCAGATGTTCTCCGATTTGGCGAACTACACCAAACTGACGTATTTGAAAGAGCACACCACCATTGATTTTAACACGCTGTATCAGGAAAACCGCTATAAGGTGTTTGCGGTGTTGCTGGTGCAGGACGGGGATACTTCGCCCGAAGCGTTTGACTATGCGGCGAACGATTTTGTGAGTGAGGACGACTTTTTGTATTACGTGGCGCAACTGCGGCGGCGCTCGCTGTTTGATACGCCGGTGCAAGTGCAGGAAGGCGACGATTTGTTGTTGCTGACTACACCCATTGACTACAGTTTTGACGGAGCGCGCTTGATAGTGGCGGCACGGAAAACGCGTGCCGGCGAAAGCACGGATAATGACCTTTCCAAAGCGCGGGTGAACCGTGCGGTGTTAATGCCCGCCGCGTGGCAACAACTGCAAGGTACGGCTACCACGGTTACGGACACCACAACCACCGTGACCACCACACAGACCACGGTGGTGAGTACAACGGTATCCACCGTGACCACGACACGTAAGCCGACGAGCACGACCACCAAAAAGCCGACCACGGCGGCGACAACCACCACCGCCGAGACGACCAAGCCGAGCGCGACCACCGCCTTGAACGAGGAAGGCGACTCGCTGTTGGGTGAAACTACCACCAAAAAAGAGAACGGTACCACGGCTTCTCGCCCGTCGGTAACCCGCCCGCCGGATAGCGTGCCTACCCCCACACCGCCGAGCGCGGGTACCCAACAGGGCAAGGTGGAGGAATACGAGTTTATGAGTTACTTTGCGCTCAAAGATTCCAACAACTCGGTGACCGACCCGATGCAAGACAGCGAGGGCGTGTTGCGCCCCAAAACCCGCGAGGAATTGCAACGCGCGGTGACGTACGTGGTAAAAAGCGAATTGGGAAAAGCCAGCACGATGGCAAATTCCACCGAAGCACAAAAAGCACAGGCGGTGGCTTCGTATACTTTCATTTTGAATTACAACGTCACGTATGACAAGCCATTTGTCTGTGATATTAAAACGCTGGATTTGTCCAACAAATGGGACAAGGTGCTGTACGATGCCGTGGGCGAAGTGGTGGGGGTTAAATTGCTGGACACCTCCAAAACTGCCGTGGAGAAAATGCCGATTGCCGCGCAGTATTCCGCGGCTTCCGGCGGGTATACCGCTTCCAGCAACAAGGTGTGGACCGGTACGTTGCCCTATGCCAAAAGTGTTATCAGCTTGTACGACAACGCTACCAATTATGCAAAATACGGGGGCGGCGGTTCGTTTGAAACTTCGGTGACATTCACCCGCGAAAAATTGTACAGCAAGGTAAAAGATTGGTTTGAGAGTGCGGTTCTCAGCCGATACCCAACGTATACCATGCCGGAGGCACAGTTTGCCGAAAAGCAAGGAAAATCTCCTCTGACGGTGTTGTCGTACGACGGTAACGGTACCGCCGGCGAAGGGGAATTGTGGAATTACGTGTACCACACGGACTTTTATTACGTGGACAACAAGGGTGCCAAAAAGACGATTACCGGGTATAACTTGCGCTCGGCGCTGGGGTTGCGTTCACACGCATTCCGCGTGACGTACGACGCCGCAACCGACAGCGTTACCATTGTTACGCAGGGATGGGGTCATGGTGTGGGGCTTAGCCAAATGGGTGCCGTGGGTTACGCCAACGAAGCCGGCTGGAACTATATTCAGATTTTGCGGCACTACTATTCCATAACCGACAAAACCACCCACCAAGTGGTTATGCCGGTGTGGTAAAATTTTGTTTGCAGCGGAAAGTGAGATGAGGGTATGTCCTCCATATTCGGACGAAAATTGAAGGTGAGCGTGTTTGGGCAATCTCACGCGGAGGCCATCGGTGTGGTGATTGACGGATTCCCTGCCGGTTTTGCGGTGGACCGTGCGGCGTTGCAAGCGTTTTTGGACCGCCGCGCACCGGGGAAACACGCCTTTGCTACCCCGCGCCGCGAAGCAGATACGGTAGAATTCCTGAGCGGGTTGGTGGATGACGTTACCTGTGGTGCGCCGATTTGTGCCGTTATTCGCAACACCAACACGCGTTCCGGTGACTACGAGGGGTTGCGTGACCAACCCCGCCCCTCTCACGCGGACTATCCCGCGGGTGTTCGGTACGGCGGCGCGCAGGACGTGCGCGGCGGCGGACATTTTTCCGGGCGGTTGACGGCGCCGTTGTGTATTGCCGGCGGGTTGTGCCTGCAGTATTTGGCGAGCAAGGGCGTTGCCGTGGGAGCGCACATTGCCGCGGTTGGCGAGGTGTGGGATACGCCGTTTGATGCGGTAACTGTGACGGCGGCGGATTTTTCCGCTGAGCCGTTTGCGGTAAATAACCCCGCGGCGGGTGAGGCCATGCGCGACGTAATTGAAGCGGCGCGGCGGGACGGCGATTCGGTTGGCGGCATTGTGGAATGTGCCGCCGTGGGATTGCCTGCCGGATTGGGAGACCCGTTATTTGACGGATTGGAAAACCGCCTTTCGGCGGCGGTGTTTGGGATTCCCGCCGTGCGCGGCGTGGAATTCGGCAACGGGTTTGCGGCGGCGGCGTTGCGCGGCTCGCAAAACAACGACACCTATTATCTTGACGGCGACACGGTGCGCACCCGCACCAACAATCACGGTGGGGTGCTGGGTGGGTTAACTACCGGTATGCCGATTGTGTTCCGTGTGGCGTTTAAGCCAACCCCCTCCATTGCCAAAGAGCAAGTCACCTTGCGATTAAGCAGTGGGCAGGAGGAGGCGCTGTGCATTGCAGGACGCCACGACCCGTGCATTGTGCCGCGCGCCGTACCGTGTGTGGAGGCAGCTTGTGCTATTGTTTTGTGTGATGCGATGCTGTGACAAGTACGCAGCTATGCTACGTAATGGTGAGATGTCGGTGTATACCGAGGTGATGTAATGAAACGATTTGGACTGTTGGGTGAACGACTGGGGCATAGTCTTTCGCCCCAAATTCACGGATATTTTGGGGATTACCCGTATGAACTGATAGAAAAACCGCGGGAGGCGTTGGCGGATTTTTTTGCCAGCCCCTCCTTTCGCGCGATTAACGTGACCATTCCCTACAAAAAAGAGGTAATGCCTTTTTGCGATGAGCTCAGCGAAACGGCGGCGCGCATCGGCAGTGTAAACACGATTCGTTTTGACGAGGATGCGGTGCGTGGGTACAACACCGATTACGACGGGTTTCGGTACCTGCTGGAAAGCAACCGCATACCGGTGGCCGGGCGTAAAGTGCTGGTGCTGGGCAGCGGCGGTTCTTCGGTAACGGCGTGTTGCGTACTGCGCGATATGGCTGCCCGCGAGGTGGTGGTGATTTCCCGCACGGGGGAGAACCACTACGGCAACTTGGAACGCCACGCCGATGCGGACGTGATTGTGAACACCACGCCGGTGGGGATGTTTCCGAACAACTTGAACGCGCCGGTGTACTTGGCGGATTTCCCTGTATGCAAAGCGGTGGTGGATATTATTTATAACCCACTGAAAACGCAGCTGCTGTTGGATGCCGAACAGCGCGGGTTAATTGCCGTGAACGGGCTCGCTATGCTGGTGGCGCAGGGGCGCAGAGCGGCCGAGATTTTTCACAACCACGCCATTGACGATGCGGTGGTACAACGCACCGTGTGCGATATGCAACGGCGGTTTTGTAACGTGGTGCTGGTGGGAATGCCCGGTTGCGGCAAAAGCACCATAGGGCGGTTGCTTTCACAAGCGCTGGGCAAACCGCTTGTGGATACCGATACGCTGGTGGAGCAAGCGGCGGGTATGCCCATTCCGGCGCTGATGGAAGCGCAAGGCGAGGCGGCGTTTCGCGCGGCTGAAAGTGCAGCAGTGGCGCAAGCGGGTGCGGCGTTGGGACAAGTGATTGCCACCGGCGGCGGCGCCGTGTTGCGGGCGGAAAATCGGCAAGCACTGAGGCAAAACGGCGTGGTGGTGTTTTTAGAACGGGAGTTGTCGAAGCTGGCGACACACGGACGCCCGCTTTCTAAAGGCGGTGCGGCGCTAAGTGAATTGTACGAGCAGCGGTTGCCGTTATACCGCGAAACGGCAGATTACTGTGTGACGGTTGACGGTTCTCCGCAGGAGACCTGCCAACGGATAATGGAGGTGCTGAACGGTGAAGTTTTTGGTGATTAACGGCCCAAACTTAAATATGCTGGGCGTGCGTGAGCCGGAAATTTACGGCAAGCAAACGTACGAGGCGTTGGCAGAGCAGGTAACGGCGTATGCCACCGAACGCGGTGTGACGGTTGATTTTTTTCAATCCAATCACGAAGGCGCACTGGTGGATGTGATTCAGCAAGCGTATTTCGATAAGGTGGATGGGATTATCATCAACCCCGCCGCATACACCCACACCAGCGTGGCCATTTTGGATGCACTCAAAGCGGTGGAGATTCCCACGGTGGAGGTGCATTTGTCCGATATTCAAAGTCGTGATGAATTTCGGCGGCATTCGTACGTTAGCCCCGTGTGCTTAACCACCGTGTGCGGCAAGGGGTTTGACGGGTACAACGAAGCATTGGACTGTTTATTGGCTCACTTGCGCAAATAACGAATAACGTACCGCGGTTTTACAAAAACCGCGGTGTTTTTGTATTATATACCTTATTATAATATAAGCCGCCGAGCGGATGAAAAATTTTTGAAAAAATTATGAAAAAACACTTGCTTTTTTTGAATATTTGCAGTACAATAGCAAGGCACGATTATGGAAAGTGGGGCATTTTGCGCCCTTTTTGCGGTCGTGCGGACTGCACAACAAGCGATGACGCGGGAGGTTGCGGCCTTGCAACAGGCCGGTTTTTCCGCCGAGCATGTCCGATTTCAAACCGGGCGACAGGAATAGCTGTAAGGGTCAGACCCAAAAACGGGTGGTGCGTTGCACACTGCCTTTGCGTACTTGCGGCGCAGGTCTGTCACAGTCTTTCAAGACGCTTACATCGCACCCGGAGCTTGGACCCACAGGCATCCGGTTTTCAAATGCCGGGGTAGAAACACCCGGCGGAGTGTGCGGTTTTGGCGTCGCCCGCCAACTAAACAAATTTAAGGAGGCGTTTTTCAGTGGCAGTCAAAGAGAAAATCCGTATTCGCATCAAGGGGTATGACCATCAATTGGTGGACCAATCCGCCGAAAAGATTGTCGAGACAGCTCGCCGTACCGGCGCGCGCGTGTCCGGCCCCGTGCCGCTCCCCACGGAGAAGGAAGTCGTTACCATTCTGCGTGCTGTGCACAAGTACAAGGATTCCCGCGAACAGTTCGAATCCCGCACGCACAAGCGTTTAATCGACATCCTGCGGCCCTCTAACAAAACGGTCGAGGCCCTTATGGGTCTTGAACTCCCCGCCGGCGTGGAAATCGAAATCAAACTGTAATGCCGGTTTGACGAAGGCGCGGCCTTCGGTTCCATTCCAGCGAGGTCACGTTCCCTAAGGGGAACCAATACCCAAGGAGGTATAGACAATGCAAAAAGACATCATCGGCAAGAAAATCGGCATGACCCAGATTTCCCACGAAAAGGGCAATGTCGTTCCGGTTACGGTCATTG
>JAZRRV010000125.1:0-9547 GCA_045651085.1 Acutalibacteraceae bacterium | reverse complement strand
TGTGCCGGCGGCCTCGGCACGCACGCCGTACCCCCCGCCCGCGGCGGTGGCGTTTTTTAGGGCATTTTGTGCCGCCGCGCGCCCCTCCACGGCGGCGGCTCCCGCCCACGCCGCATCCGCGGCAGAGGTGCGCGCCAACGTATCCGCCGTCGTGGCAGCTTCCGTGGCGGTTTCGGCGGCAAGAGAGGCGCTCTCCGCCGCTTCCGTTGCTTCCTCCAACGCCACCTCGGCGCGGGTAAGCGTTTCTTGCCACACGGGCGCGACAATACGCTCGCCGCTGCCTTCGTCGCGGTAGCCGAAGTTGAGTAACACCGGCGGAAAATAGCGGCGCGCCGTCTCGCTCCCCCACTCGTCCACCGCCAGTTGCACCAGCCGCAACGTGGCGGTGCCCGCCGCCGTCCAGCCGGCGGGAATATCCCACGCCACGGCACCGCCCGCAACACTCAGCAGGGGGGTGATGTCGTAGCCGCCCGCGCCGTCTACCACCTCCACGCGGTAGCGGTAGGCGGCGGCGTTGTCCAAAGCAGACACGTCAAACGTTATGCGCGCGGCGCGCTCGTCGCCGTACACGCCCGCGTCCAGCGGTCCCTCCGGGGACACGCCTTCGCTTGTAACGACAATGCGGTGTTCATACACCGGAAATGACATACGTATTCCTCCTTTATTACGCCCACGACAACTGCTCCGCGCCGGGGTGGCGCGCCAAATAGTCGTCCAGTTCCTTTATCCAGCGGGTGGCTTCGGCGCGGGTAATGCCCAGCGCCTCGCACACGGTGTTCCACTGCGCGTTGTTCAGCGTTTGCTCGCGCAGGTACAGCATCGCGTGGGGCAAACCCTTGGATTTGTTGCGCTCTATCGCCTCGTTCACAATGCCCTTGACCCGCTGTTCTTCCTTGTGCACACTCAGCGCCTTGTCTGACGACCACCCCTGCTCCACCGCCGCGGCGTAAATCTCGGCACTGATTTTTTCGGCGGTGCGCAACCGCCCCAGTGCGTTCATTCGGCGTTGTTCGGCGCGGGTATCCTCGGCTTTTTGGGCGCTTTCCGCTTTCTGCTGTTCTTTTTTGGCGGCGCTCTCCTGCTCTTTTTGCTCTTTTTCAACCAGTTTTTCCGCCGCCTCAATGCGCTTTTCGTAATCGGCGGCAATGTCCTCGGCGGCTTTTTGTTGTTCGGCGGCCTCGGTCTGCGCGCGCTCCTTTTCAATGGCTTGTTCGCGCTTGGCGAGCGCGGCTTTGAGCGCCGCCACCGCGGTATCGCGCCCCACGTTGGCGGCCGAGGACGCGCGCCGCGCGCTTTCGTTTGCCGCGCTCGTGCGGGCGCGTTCCAACCCCGAACCGGTAAGCCCCAACCGCGCCACCGTTTCGCGCACTTGTTGGCGCTCAATTTCATTTTGTATCGCCGCCGTGTTCAGCGCTGCGGCGCGCTCGCTCTCCTCGGCGCGCAGTGCCGCCGCGGTCTGCTCTTGTATCTCCGCCGTTTGCTCGGCGGCGTCGGCGTTGGCGCGCTCGATTACCTCGCGCGCTTTGCTCTCCCGCTTTGCGGCGTAGTCCGCCGCCTCCTGCTTAGCGGTTGTGATATGTTGGCTCATTGCCGTGCCTCCCCTCGATTCCGATAGGTCAGTTCCAACCCATCCAGTGCCATGCGTCCCGTGCAGGATACCGTTATCCCGCATTGCCGCGTTCGCGGCACGTTCGCCGCCACGCGGCGGGTATGGGTGTGTTGCGGTAACGCACCCGAAAGCGCAAACGACGCCAGTTCACGGCGGGCGTAACTGCCGTCTTGCAGTAACACCGAAACCCGCTCGCCCGCATCACCCGCTACTCGCAAGTGCACCTCGCAGAGTTGTTTGTACTCGTTCGGGTACGCCGTTTCGTACCATTTGGTGGTAAGCGAGCACGCAATGGGCTGCGCCGTCATCGTCACGCTATTCCCGCTTTGGGTGGGCAAACGGTCGGCGGCTTCCTCCGTGTAGCGGCAGGTGAACACCTGCTCGCCCAGCCGCATAATAAAGAGCGGCGTTGCCCCCGCTTGGGTGAGCCCCCACACCCCTTCGGTGGGGGCTGTCCACACCTGCCACGCGAGCGCGGCTTGCGCACGCTCGTCGGTGGCGTAGGCGGTGTAGTTTTCAAACCCCGCCGCCGTGGTGTCCAACGCGTACACCGTTCCGCCGATGTACAGCAAATACTGCCCGTTCAGCCACGCGGCAGAAGCGGCGGTACGCGCCGCGGGCGTGTACTGTTGCAGTTCTGCCTCCACGGGGCGCGAAAGGGCGCGCACACTGCGCGGGTCGTACGTACCGCCGGAAAAGAGCGCGTACACGCGCCCGTCGCCGTGCAGCCACACCAACCGCTCGCCGCACAACCGCACGGTGGCGGGGCAAGTACACCCAATTTCGGGGTGGATTTGTTGTATGGGAAACACCGCGGCTTCGGCTTCGGGGTCGGTCACCTTCCCCGCCAGTTGCTCCTCGGCGGTAACGGTGCGCCCCGTGCGATACTGCGTGGCGTAAATTTCGTGTTCCTTAAAAATAACCAGCATATCGCTTTGCTTGCCAAAGCCGGTGACGCGGCTGGCGGCATCGCCCACCCGCGCATAGTTGTTTTCCGGAAAATACAACGGGTTATCCAGCGCGCTCCAATGCACCAGTTGCGGGAACTGCTCGTTGCCGGACAAAAACAGCCGCGTACCGCCGGAAAGCCCGTCCGCACTGCCGCCAAACCACGTGCCGAACCGCATACCGTAAATAATCTCTCGGCCGCCGCTTGCCGCGCGGATGCCCTTGGCAGTAATGTTTCCCGCTATTTCTGAAGCGGGCAGCGCCACCGGTTGGTTGTCCTTTTCCAGCCACAAACACCCGCGGATACGGTCGCACCACAGGGTGTACCCGTCCGCCCCCGGTGCGCTTTCCGCCCAGGTACCGTCCAAGGCAATGGCATCGCAACGGTGAACCGTGGTTCTGCCGTTCGCTGCCGTTATCGTTACCGAAAAAGGCGTGCCATCCGCGGGCAACGCGTTGAGGGGCAACCAGTAATATTTTCCCTCGCCGTCGGACGTGTAGGTGCATTTATACTCCTCCGTGAGCAGGTTAAACGGCCGCGTGGCACCGCTTTCGCTCCGCACCCGCGTGGTGGTAGGCAACGCGCCGTACAACACCGTGGGTACAAACGGCTTTTGCACACGAAGGTCTCCTTCCGGCGTGAGCAAATACATACCGGGTGTGCCGGTGGTGTCCAGATATACCAGCGCGCGGCAATCAAAATCCACCACGCTTTTACTCGCCGACACCGCCAACAGGTTGCGCACGTTGTTTATCACAAGCGTACCCCCCGTAACGTTCCCGTTTTCGTCCGCCACCGCCAACAGATTAACACCGTTGCGCACCGCGTGCAGTACAGCGTACCGCCCCACCGTAGTGACTACGCCGTCCGCGGCGGGGGCGGCCATGCTGTCCGCCACACACACCGCGGGGCGGGTGCGCAACATCCCGTCCTTCCACCACAGGTTGGTGGCATCGCTCAATCGGTCGTCCGCAATGCGGTGCGGGGGCGAGGACAAATCCACCCCGCCGCTAAGCGGCGGCAGCGTGAGCCGGCGGCGCGCACTGCGCCCGTGCGTTACAAATTTCACCGCCGCCACCTCATTCCTGTGCGGCAGGGAGCACGTCGGCTATGCGCGCCCCCACCGCCGCCGTGCCGCGACGGGCGGCGTATTCCGCGGCAAACACCGTGTGGTTGTCGGTATCGCCCTCCGCCAGCGCCAGCAACATCGCCACCCCGCACGGCAACGCCAAATCCGCCGCCGCACCGTCCAGCGGCACTTCCTCGCCAAGCGATGTCAGCGGCGTAAACGGGACGGTGTGCCCCACGTACCACAAATCGGCGGCAATGCGGTTTACGGCGGGCAACGCCTGCCTATGCAACGCCGCACCGCCCGGCACGCCGCCCGTTTGGGTATCCGTATAATTCAGCAAACTCAGCGCTTGCCGAAACGCCTCCGTTCCTGTCATACCTCTCCTCCTTGTCCCGTCAGCACCTCACGCAGCAGCGCGGCGCGCTCCTCCTCCGGCAACGCGTCGTACACGGCGCGACTGTGTTCGTCCAGCCCGTCCACAACCTCGGTTTCGGAAAGCACGTGCGACACCGCCGCGTTGGTCTGCTCCATTTCGCGAATTAAACCGCTCACGTCCGGCACCGTGCCGCGCGGCAACCGTTTTAGGTACTGCACCGCGTCAATCACGTCGCGGCTGAACAGATTATCCAGCGTGCGCACGGATTCCGCCTCGCTCCACAAGGTGGAAGAGCCCACGTCTACCCGCGCACCAATCAGCAAATCGCGGTAGCGGCGGGCAGAAAACGGCAAATACCACACGCCGTCGCCGTCCTCAATTTTCAGCATACGCTCGCCGTAATGGGTCACCCAAAACTCCGCCCAAATGCGTGCCAACTCCTCCAAAAACGCGTAGTAGCGCGTTTGCACGGTCTGCAACGGCAACAGCGCCGCTTCACGCACCGCAATAATGGCCGAGGTGTTTTCCGGTGCTACGTCGCCCAGCGCACTGTCGTTGGCACCGCTTTGGGTAAGCGTGTTGCTAATGAGCGACGCAATGTTGTTGTCAAACGCGGGCGCAAAACTGGGCGGGTTTACGTAGCGCATGGCGCTTTGCACGTCGGTGGCACCACCAAACACTTTAATGACCTGCCCCGGCTCGTTGGTAATGGGTTGCGGCACCACGTCGCCGTTCACCACCAACATGGGCATACCCATCATCATCACCGCCCACACCGAAGCGGTGAGCATTCGGTTAATGGCAATTTGGTTGGGAATAAGGTAGGTAACCTCGCTTTCGCCGTAGGCGCAGTTTTTGCGGCGTTCCCAACTGAACTTGGCAAGCGGGTACAACCGCACGCCAATATCCCAGTCGCGCCGCACCGTTACCCCGCGGCACACCTGCACCGCGCGAATGTGTGAAGTACCGTCCTCGTCCCAGTGGCGGTACAGTTTGGTAAGCAACAGCGCACGGCGGTTGCCGTCCTGCTCACTCAACCCGTAATCGCCGGATTGGTAGCCGTTTTCGTTGTCGGGGCGAATCGCCTCAATGTCGGCGGCGGGACGGTGATGTGCCCGCGCCAAACGCCGAATCTCGTCCACCCGACGGCGTTGTGCCAAAATAATGTACGGTTGTTTTTGAATGTCGTCGAGGGACGGGTCACCGAAATACACGTTTTCAATGTCCAGCACCTCGCACGCAATGTCCCCGCGAATGGGTTGGCGGCGCGCACAGTCGGCGTACAAGCCGGTGTTCACCGTTTCGTCCCAATAGGTGTACAGCACCCCCGTGCCGCCCACGTAGGCATCGCGCAGGGCGCGTTCCCGCAAATCTTCCAGTTTTACGCGCTCGGCGGTAACGCGAAAGTAATCCGAAAGTGCCGACATCACCAGGTTAATCTCCTCGTTACCGGGCACTTCCTCGCCAAACACGGTCATGCGCTCGCCGCCGGCGTATTCCTCGCGCACCCGGCGCACCCGCTCGCGCAGTTCCACGGTGTTGGGAATACCCTCCGCCGAGTAGCCCACGGTAACGGGCGAAGAACCCACCACCGCCATTTTGTAATCGCCAATGCGCTTAATTACGTTGTGGCGCACCAACGGACGGTCGTTGCCGCACCGCGCGCCGTGCCACTGGTCGCCCACCATAAACCGCTCGTTCACGCGGTTTTGTTCATACAGTCCCCGCGCGCCAAGCCCCGCTTTGTACGCCACACCTTGCTCGTACTCCGCAAACACCTGCGCCGGTTCACACCACTTGTTCATTGTGTAACCTCCTTATAAAGAAAACGCAACGCGAATCCCCCTGCCCGCCCGCTGGGCGGGCAGGGGGATATATTACGCCTCGTAAGTGTAGGCAAACACCGCCGGCTGCTGGCTCTTTTTCACCAGCAAGTCGTAGTACAAACGGTAGTCAAACTTGTAGGCATCCGCCTTTTGGTTCTGGTCGGGCGTAAAGGTACGCAATTTTTCGGTTTTGCGAATAAGCGAAGCACCCTTTTTGGGCATCACCAACGCGCCAATGTCTTTGGCACCCGCCGCCACGGAAAAACCGCCCTCGGCTTCGCCTTCGGCACTGCCGTCGGCATAGGTGTACGCGGTTTTCATACGCGATGTGGGTACCGGCAAAATGGCCACGTTGTCAATGTACTGCACGCGGGTGTTAATACCGCCCTTTTTGAACTCGTCGGCGCGAATCACGCGGGACAGTTCGGGGGTCGCCATCAACGCGTCGTACACGGTGGGGTTCACAAACGCCACCAGCGTTTCGTCGTAGCCCACGGCGTTGCGCACTTTGCTGATGAGTTTTTGCAACAAACCAAACACGTTGCTCTCCAACGTTTCGCCCGCACCCAGTGCCAGCGTCTGGCTGTTTTCGGCGGCAACGTCCGCCAGTTTGGACAAGCAGTAGGCGTCCACTTCCGGTACCACCTTGGTGCGCACAAACTCGCCCAATACCTGACCCGCCAAGTTGGCGGCGCCGGCTTCGTCCTCGTCCTGCGCGTCCAGCATAAAGGAACGGCCGCGGTCTTGCGACAGCGTAAACGAGGTGTTGGTCACCGTAACCGAACCGTCGGCAAAACCGGTGGTGCGGTCGTAATCGCCCAAGCCGGACAGTTCCATATCCGGAATGAGCACGGTATGCGCGCCCACAAACTTGGCGCGCAGTGCGTTATCGGTGAGGAAACCGGTTACCGCGCTTTGTACAAACAGCTTGTCCAGTTCCTCCGTCATTTTGGTTGCATAAGAAATTGAGTTAGCCATATCATTTTTCTCCTTTCCATTAGCGAGGAAGCGTTATTCCCTTCCCCAAATCCCGCTCAGCAACGCCGCCACGGAGGGGGATGTTCTCTCCCCCGCGCCGCCGGCTTGCGAGCCGGTTGCCGCCGCAGCCGCGGCGGCTTGTTGTGCCTGCGCCTCGGCGCATTTGCGCCGTTCACGGTACTCATAGCGCAAATACGCGTCCAGCAGCGAGAGTCCCTCCTCTGCCGCCGCCCGTACCGCCTCCGGCGGTAGGGTGTCAAACGCGCCCACGTCGGGTATCTCTCGCCGCAACACGGTGTACTCCGCCGCCAAGCGGCGCACCAGTACCTCGTCCTCGGCGGGCGGCTGCGCGCGCTGTGCCGCCACCCAATCGTTCAGCGTTTGCCCCTCGCGGCCCGCCATCTCCCGCAATTCCTTTAACAACGGCTCTACGGCATCGTACTTTAACCCTTTTTGGGCGTAATTCGTCGCTTCATCCCGCGATAAGGTGCGTAGTTGCTTGTTAAATTTCACGGTCAACCCGCCGTCCTGCGGCGGGGTTTCGGGCACGCTCGGTGTCTCGGTTTCGGTGGGGGAAGTAGCGGTTTCCTCTGCCTCTGGTAGGGCTGTTCCCGCCGTTTCCATCATCTCGTCCATAGCAATAGTCTCCTTTCACTCTGGTAGGTGAATGTTACTCGGTGTCATCCTGCGCGGTGTAGCCGTCGTAGGTTAAAAAATTGCGGTATTCCCGCGCCGCCTGTTCGTGGCGGCGGCGTGCCGCGTCGTCGGGGGCGGCGGGCGGCGTGTGTTTCACACTCACCCATTGCGGCAAATACGCCAGCAAAAACCCCAACACAAATCCCAATGCAAATGCCATAATCAAGCCCATCCTCCTTGTAAATCCGTTGGGTACAGTAAATCGCGCCGTCGGCGCGGCGGCGGGGTTGGCGGTGTGGGACGAAAATAAGTAACGTCCTCCATGGCATACCGCAACGCGTCCATTAAATGGTCCTCGCCGCGGCGCGGACGGTTCACCGCCCCGCTCACGTCCTTGTCCCACGCATATGCCGCCAGTTCCGCCGCCGTGTGACGGCAGCGCGGGTGCACCGTAATACGGTACTCCTGCAAACGGCTAATGCCGTACAACAGGGAACCCGCGCCCTTTTCGGCGGGTACTAAGCGATAAATGCCCGCCCGCCGCAGTTCTTCGTTGGATTTGGGTTCCGCACTGTCGGCGCGAATCCGCTCGCCCGCATAGCCCATCGCGTGCAAACGGTCGGCAATGTCACGGTTTAACAGGCCACGCTGCTTAAACTCGTCAAACACCCACAACCGCCGCTCCAGCGGGTCTACCACCGCCGCAATAAACGCGGTCGGGTCGTTGGTATACCCGTAATCCAGCCCGTATATCCGTCGCAAACGCCACGCATCGGGTAAGTCGTCGGGGTCAAACGCGGCAATTTCCCAGTTGTCGTAAATCAGCCCGTCTGTAATGCCCCATTCGCCCAAACCCGCCACCGCATACCGCCGCGGATTGTCGCGCTTCATCCGCGCAAATACCGCGCGGTCGGCGTCGTCCAAAAACTCGTTGCAGTGATAGGTGGTGGTAAAAACCGCGGCGTTGTCCGGTACGCGGTCAAAGAACCGTGATTTCAGCCAGTGGGTGTCGCTCCACGGGTTAAAGGTCAGCGTCGTCTGCTTAAACAGCGGCGGCGGCACCTCCCCGCGCGGCACCGAAAGGTCAAACGTGTCAAATTCCTCTTCACCGGCAATTTCAAACGCCTCCTCCACCCACACCCAGCACAAATGCCCGTGCGTTACGGTGGTAGAGGCAATCTTATACACGTTGTCAAAGCCCCGAAACAAAATTTTTTGCCCCGTGGGCAGGTACGTCATTTCCAGCGGACTGGTGGTGGCGCGCCACAAATGCGCCACGCCCAATCGCTCGGTTGCCCAGCGCACCTGCGCAAAGGTGCTGGGGCGGTGGGTGTCCATTACGGCGCGAATCACCAGCAAATTCGCTTGCGGGTACTGCATTAACCGCACAATAAAATTCAGTGCCGCGGTGGTGGATTTTTTGGAGGCCTTGCCCCCTTTTAGCACGCGGTACCGCGTGCGGCAGTTCCAAAACTCACCGTATCCCCCGCCCACCACGGCGGATAAATCCACGGTGCTCCCGTGCGGCGCGCTCAAATGCGTTCCTCCCCCACAAAGGTAACGGTGCCGGCTTCAAATTTTAGTTCTCCGCGTTCCCCTTTGTCCGCAAACCCCGCGCGGTTGCGCAAATAAAACATCCACAAGTTGTGGGTTTTGGGGTCAGAGCAAAGCGCCGCCGCCACCACACTGGCGGTACATTCCTGTAACGCGCCCCGCAACAGTGCCGCCATTCGTTTGGAGGTACCGTTGCCCTCGGCAAGGGTTATCAACGTTTCGTACGATACCCCCAGCGCCGCCGCCAGCGCATCGGCGTGGAACGGTTCGCCCGCCGCCGCACACGCCGCACGGCACGCGGTAATCGCCGCCGCCGTCTCCTTGTAGTTTTTCATCGGTTGCCTCCCGTTAAAGGCGGTACCCCGCCGTGTTGTGCAACGCTATGTTACCACACCCCCGCTAGTCACTTTCAAGACACGCGCTCACTTTTTTTCACGCCACGCGCCGCACCCCGTGCAGCCAGTTGTTCCAACGCTTTGTTGTGTTCTCTAAGCAAGTATTGCTTGGCCTTACCCACACGTGCCACCAAGTCACCCCACGTGCACCC
>JAZRRV010000124.1:0-2388 GCA_045651085.1 Acutalibacteraceae bacterium | reverse complement strand
TTGGTGCTGGATTGGTTGCTGGAGGCGTTTCCCATTCCCGTTTCTTTCTTCTTTTTAGGGGCGGTTATTGGCGGTATTCCCGCCTTGTACCGTAAAACGCGCGCCACGCGGTTTACGGTGTCCTCGGCGGTGTACATTTTACTGGGGCTTGTTATTGTGCTCGGTATTGGCATGATTCCGCAAAATTTGTTGCCCTTTTCTGCCGAAATAACGCTCACCAATTTACTCATTTGGTTGTTAGCGGGGTTGGTGGTAGCCATTGCGTTGGTGTTGCCGGGTATCAGCACCTCGCATATGTTGCTGGTTCTCGGCATTTACGAAACGGTGCTGGCGGCGGTCAAAAATCTGCAACTCGGTTTTTTGGCGTTGCTGGTGGTATCGACACTGGTGGGGGTCATACTCATTACCCGCCCGCTGGAATGGACAATGAATAAATTTCCGCATCAAACGTATTGTATGATTATGGGCTTTGTGGTTGGCTCGCTGGCGGATATTGTTATGGATATTGTGCTGCCTGCCTTGCAGGCAGAAGCCGCGGCTTGGCAGTGGGTGATTACGGCGGTGGTCTCGGTTATCACCTTAGTCGCCGGTGCGGCGGGCATTTTGTTCTTATCCCGTTTTTCCGATGAGGATTAAAAAGGAGCGTTACGCTATGGATTATCGCGAATTTTTTGCATCGCTGGCGGGTCGGCGCGTGGCGGTATGCGGTATTGGGCACAATAACCTTACCGTAATTCATCAGTTGCTGGAAATCGGCGCGGCGGTGATGGCGTGCGACAAGCGCACCCGCGAAGAACTGGGCACCGTTGCCGAACAACTGGAGAACGCTGGCGCGGAACTTTGTTTGGGAGAAACGTATCTTGACCGTTTGGGCGAGGTCTCGCTTATTTTGCGCACACCGGGTATGAAACCGTATTTACCGCCGTTTGAAGCGGCGCGTGCCGCGGGGATACCGGTGACCTCTGAGATGGAACTGTTTTTTGAACTGTGCCCCGCGCCGTTGTATGCGGTAACGGGTTCGGACGGTAAGACCACCACTACCACGGTGATTGCGGGTTTGCTGGCGCAAGCGGGCAAAACCGTGCATTTGGGCGGGAATATCGGCAACCCGATGTTGCCGGTAATTGCCGCGGTGAAAGTGAGCGATACCGCGGTGGTGGAACTGTCCAGTTTTCAACTCACGCGGATGACACGCAGCCCGCACGTGGCGGTGGTAACCAATGTGGCACCCAACCATTTGGATTGGCACACCGATATGCAGGAGTATATTGATGCCAAGCACAACCTAACGCGATACCAACAAGCGGGCGACCGTGCGGTGCTGAATGCCGACAACGAACACACCGCCGCTTTTGCCGCGGACTGTGCGGGTGAGGTGTGGTGGTTTTCACGCAGGCACGCCGTGGAGCGCGGCGCTTATTTGGGCGAGGATGGTATGTTATACGTCACCGACGGACGCGAGACCGTGCCGGTATTACCGGCAGACGAGATTCGTATTCCCGGTGTGCACAATATTGAAAATTATTTGGCAGCGTTTGCCGCCACATACGGTACGGTGCCGGTGGCGGTTATGGCAGATTACGCCCGCACCTTCGGCGGTGTGCCGCATCGGTGCGAATTGGTGAGAGAATACGGCGGCGCAACATGGTATAACGATTCCATTGGTAGCAGTCCTTCGCGCACCATTGCCGGGCTGGAAGCGTTTGACCGTCGGGTTATTTGGATTGCCGGCGGGTACGATAAGCATATACCGTATGACCCGCTGGGGCCGGTGGCGGCGCGCACGGTAAAACACGCCATCTTGCTGGGTGCAACCGCGCCCGCCATTCAAGCCGTGTTGCAGCGGGATGCTACCGCCGTGCCGATTACGCGTGTAACCGATATGGATGAGGCGGTACGCACGGCGGCGGCGTTGGCGGGTGAGGGGGATATTGTGTTTATGTCTCCCGCCAGTGCGAGCTTTGACCAATACCGCAATTTTGAGGAACGCGGGAATCACTTTAAGCGTTTGGTGCAGGAGTTGTAAGGAATGGAACAGGTGTTAAAAGAATTGTGTGCCGCGGCGGGCGTGAACGGCGTTAGTGAGGCATCGGCTATGATTACCGAACGGTTGCGCACACTGGTACCGGAGGTACACACCGACCGTTTGGGCAACGTGTGGGGCGTTTTGCCGGCAGCGACAGATAATGCACCCACGTTGCTGTTGGAAGCGCACACCGATGAAATTGGATTTGTTGTTACCGGCGTTGCCGACAACGGGTTTTTACGCGTTTCTGCGTGTGGCGGGGTGGATGTACGTGCACTGGCCGCCGCACAGGTAACCGTGTTGTGTGACCCGCCGGTGGCGGGTGTGTTTTGCTCCACGCCGCCGCATTTGTCGGGTGGTGA
>JAZRRV010000123.1:0-12201 GCA_045651085.1 Acutalibacteraceae bacterium | reverse complement strand
GCATAACCCAGCCGCAACCGACGTTGCAGCAACGACGTGGACGCCATTCCCGCTTCCACCACCACTTCAATGGCCTGCGGCAACATTTCATCCCCGCCATCGCGCGCGTCGTCATCGTCCGACACACCGCGGCTACCGGATTTTTCTGCCGCCTGCGCCTGGCGAATAATCTCTTGCTCAACGGCTTCGTCATACTGCTGGGATTCAGTAGATTTTAGGAAATCTACCACCGCTTCCACTTCGCGGTTGCCCACAAAACATCCTTGCACGCGCACCGGTTTGGCAAACCCAACCGGCATAAACAACATATCGCCCTTGCCCAGCAATTTTTCGGCACCGCCGGTATCCAAGATGGTACGAGAGTCCACCGCCGATGCTACCGTCAACGCCAAGCGCGACGGAATATTCGCCTTGATTAAACCGGTAATAACATCCACCGACGGACGTTGTGTAGCAATCACCAAGTGCATACCCGCCGCACGCGCCATTTGCGCCAAACGGCAAATGTTGCTTTCCACTTCGTTGGCGGCTACCATCATCAAATCCGACAACTCATCAATCACAATCACAATCTGCGGCAAGCGTTCCAGCGTATCATCGCCTTGAATCGACTCATTGTACGCAAATATCTCCCGCACGTTTCTTTCGGAGAACATTTTGTACCGCCGCAACATTTCGTTCACGGCCCAGCCCAAGGCACCGGCCGCTTTGCGCGGGTCGGTCACCACCGGCACCAACAAATGCGGAATCCCGTTGTAAATACCGAATTCCACTTGTTTGGGGTCAATCAACAACAACCGCACTTCATCCGGTCGTGCACGGAACAAAATGCTTTGAATCATCGAGTTGGTACACACCGATTTACCGGAACCCGTTGTACCGGCAATCAGCAAATGGGGCATTTTAGCAAGGTCTGCCAACACAATCTGCCCGCCGATATCCTTACCCAATGCCACGGTGAGTTTTCCTTGTGCTGTTTCAAATTCGCGGGTATCGATAAGGTCACGCAGGCACACCGAACCCGACACCTTGTTGGGCACTTCAATGCCTACTGCCGCCTTGTTGGGAATAGGCGCCTCAATACGCACACCGGTTGTTGCTAAGCGCAACGCAATATCGTCTGCCAAGCCGGTAATGCGGCTGATTTTTACACCCGCACTGGGTTGCAGTTCGTACCGTGTTACCGTCGGTCCGCGAGAGACGTCAACCACCTTGGCGCTGACACCAAACTCTTTCAGCGTTTGCGTTAACAATTCGGCAGTAGTTGCCTGCTCGCGCGCGGCGGCGGAATCGTTTTGCATTTTGGATTCGTTAAGCAACGATAACGGCGGGAAACGATATTCCGCCACCGGTTCAGCTTTTTCCTCCGTTTGGTCAGGTTCTCCCAACTGCTCGTCTTCGGGAGCAATCACCACCGGCTCATCTTGCGCCGCTTCCTCATCGGGAGTATCCAACAAATCCGCCACGTCCGGCGTGTTTTGCTCTTCTGCCGCCATTTCAGCAGCGACTTTCTCAAACGCCGCTAATTTACTGTCATTTTCTCCCGCTTCCGGCACGGGCTCTTCCTCATCGTCCAGTGCCACGTCAATGGTTGTATGTTGTTTGCGTTGTTGCACCTGCGATTCCATTGCCGTTTCCAGCGATTCCTTGGTTTTACGTACCGGTGCCCACAGCATTTTGAACAATGTAATCACCGAAGTACCGGTCACCAACATGGCAAACACAAATACCAGTAACAGCAAAATGATTTTGGCACCCAAATCGGTAAACAGATATTCTAAAGCATACCCCGGCACGGTGCCCAGCACACCGGTGCCACTGTACTGCGCACCGTCACGGAATGCTTCCTGCACGGCTTGCCAAAAGGTAACGTCCACCGTGTTTTGTCGAAACACTTGCACCGTACCGGCAAATATCACCATAAGTGTCACGGTCTGCCACACTTTGGTGCGCACGTTATCGCTCTCTTTTTCCATTGCCAAATTTACGGCAACATAACCCATTAAGACCGGCACCAAATACACGCACCAGCCAAACAGCCCCAATAAGGTGTTATGTAGCCATCCCCACAAACTGCCGCCGTGAATCACGGCGAGACACATCAGCAGAATGGCACCCGCAAACAACAACACCGCCGCGGCTTGGCGCCGTGCGCTTTCGGTCGCTTCGCTTTTTTTGGTGTGTGCCGCACCGCGTGTTTTAGCGGCCGACACCTTTTTTTTCGAATTCCTTTTTTTCTGAGCCACCGGGTGACCCTCCTCTATGTGTGTTTATCCCTCACTAATGCGGTCGTGCAACGCCGATAACGCATCCGAAAGCGAACCCAGCCGGTCAATCAGCCCCACCTCTACGGCGGATTCACCGTCCAGCACGGTACCCATATCGGTTGCCATTTCATCGGTATTCATACACAACTGCGAAAACGTTTCATGCGTAATGCAAGAATGGTCTGTTACAAAGCGGATAATACGCTCTTGCATCCGTTGAAAATGCAAAAACGCCTGCGGAACACCCAATACTAAGCCGTTGATGCGCACCGGATGAATCGTCATCGTTGCCGAGGGCGCAATAAACGATTGCTTTGCCGATACTGCCAACGGCACACCAATGGAATGTCCCCCACCCAGTACGAGCGATACCGTCGGTTTTTTCATGCCGGCAATTAACTCTGCCAATGCCAAACCCGCTTCGATATCCCCGCCGACGGTGTTCAGTAAAATAAGCAAGCCCTGAATGTCGCGGCTTTCCTCAATCGCCACCAGTTGCGGTAACACGTGTTCGTACTTTGTGGTTTTGTTTTCGCCCGACAAGGCGTAATGCCCCTCAATTTGCCCGATAATTGTCAAACAATGGATGGTATGGTTGCCGTTGCTCATTGTCACAGAACCGTTTTCCACCACATCTTTTAAGTCCTGTTGCAAACGTTGTGCAGGGCGTTGTTCGTCTCTCTTTTCTGTCCCTTCGTTTTTTTGGGATTCTTGATTCATACTATCGCCTCCGGCAACTAGTGTTGCCGAAAACCGTTTCTGTCATTCAGTGTACCATTTTTTACGAAAAAACGCAAGAAAAATCACATAATTTGCAATCGTTCCACGGCTGTGGTTTTGCCTGTGGCAGGGTCGGCAGTAATCAGCACCGCATCCATACGGCAAGCACCTTCTGCCACAGCAAAGCGCACCGGCATTTTGCTGCGCATTTTTTCAATAGCCAATTCCGGACGAATACCCAACACCGACTGTATCGGTCCGGTCATACCCACGTCGGTAATAAAGCCCGTGCCACCGGGCAAAATTTTCTCATCCGCCGTTTGCGTGTGCGTGTGCGTACCCACCAGCGCCGTAATACGCCCATCCGCATAATACGCCAACGCTTGCTTTTCCGCGGTGGCTTCAGCGTGAAAATCTACTATACGAATACGAGGCAACGAGGGGTCAGCCAACCACTTGTCCAACGTTTCAAACGGGCACGCCAACGGGTCAAGATACACCTGTCCCATTAAGTTGAATACCGCCACTTGAAACCGCCCTTTGTCCACAATAAACGCGCCGCTCCCCGGCGCACTGTCGGGGTAGTTGGCAGGACGTACAATCCCCTCACCGCGGTCCAACACCTCGTAAATCTCGCGGCGGTGAAACACGTGATTGCCGGTGGTAATCACGTCGGCACCAAACCGAAACAACGAATCCGCCGAGTGAGGCGTAATGCCGTTGCCGTCGGCCGAGTTTTCGCCGTTAACAATGCACACGTCCACGGCATATTGCCGCCGCACGGCGGGAAGAACCTGTTCCAAATGGCGGCAACCCGCCGAACCGACCACGTCTCCGACGCATAAAATATTCATTGTGCAATTCCCTTCCATAGTGCAAACGGTGTCCCTTGCGGGACACCGTTTTGTAGTTGTTTGGCTTATTTTGCGTAATCAATCGCGCGATTTTCGCGAATGAGATTAACCTTAATTTGACCGGGATAATCCAAATTTTCCTCAATTTTCTTGGCAATATCCCGTGCCAACAGCGCCATTTTATCATCGGTAACCACATCGGGGCGCACCAAAATACGGATTTCACGTCCTGCCTGAATGGCAAAGGAGCGTTCCACACCGGCAAACTCGTTTGCCACTTCTTCCAGTTTTTCCAGCCGCTTGATGTAGTTTTCCAAATTCTCGCGGCGAGCACCCGGACGCGCGGCAGAAATAGCATCCGCCGCTTGCACCAAGCACGCCACAATCGTAGTAGCTTCCACATCGCCGTGATGAGCGTGAATGGCGTGTACCACGGCTTCGCTTTCCTTATACTTGCGGGCGATGTCCACACCGATTTCAATGTGAGAGCCCTCAATTTCGTGGTCAACCGCCTTGCCGATATCGTGCAACAAACCGGCGCGACGTGCTACCTCGGGGTCAATGCCCAATTCGCTTGCCATAATGCCGGACAAAAACGCCACTTCCATAGAATGATTAAGCACGTTTTGCCCATAACTTGTGCGGTAACGCAAGCGACCCAACAAGCGCACAATTTCCGGATGAACACCGCGCAGGCCGGTTTCCAAAATGGCACGCTCACCCTCCGATTTAATGGTGGCCTCCACCTCACGGCGGGCTTTTTCCACCATTTCTTCAATGCGGGCAGGGTGAATACGTCCATCGGAAATCAAACGTTCCAGCGCAATGCGCGCAATTTCGCGGCGCACCGGGTCAAAGCCGGACAGAGTAATCGCTTCGGGCGTGTCGTCAATAATCAAATCCACGCCGGTGAGCGTTTCAATCATACGAATATTACGACCCTCGCGGCCAATGATGCGACCTTTCATTTCGTCGTTGGGCAACGGCACCACCGAAACGGTGGTCTCGGACACTTGGTCTGCCGCCACACGCTGAATCGCGTGGGAAATGAGGTTGCGGGCGCGTTGGTCCGCTTCCTCTTTGAGTTGTGTTTCAAACTCATTGATTTTGAGCGCTTTTTCGTGCGTCAATTCCTCCGACAAACTTTTCAGCAAATAGTCCTTTGCCTGTTCCACAGTAAAACCGGAAATGCGCTCCAGCATTTCGAACTGGCCGCGTTTAATGTCTTCCACGTCCTGCAAACGGGAATCAATTTCTTTTTGCTTTTTAGCAATGGCTTCTTCCTTGGCTTCGCAATTTTCAATTTTGCGGTCCAGTGCCTCTTCTTTTTGCTGAATACGGCGCTCTTGCCGCACAACCTCGTTGCGACGGTCTTTCAGTTCACGCTCGGATTCGTTGCGTAGACGATGAATTTCGTCTTTCGCTTCCAACAAAGTTTCTCGTTTTTTGGATTCTGCCTTGCTTTGCGCCTCTTTAACAATGCGCTCGGCCTCTTTTTCCGCAGAACCAATGGCCGTTTCTGCCGTTTTTTTGCGATGCGACACACCGGAACGGAACGCAATAACGCCCGCCGCCACACCACCGACAACCAAACTGCCGATGCCAACTAAAATGTACTCCAGCACGGGGTGAACACCTCCTAATGTTCGTTTCAAAAGACTTGTTTCGTTTTATAAACGCAGTCCTTCCCCGCAAAACAAACCCACGGAGTACGCTGTTATATTATCATATCACACTCCCGCACCGCAAACGACGGGACAATACAACAACAAGAAAACCGGACTGCCTCCCTTCCGGCACCAGCCGGATGGGACAAAGTATTCTTGTTTGTAATTATACCGCGAAATCGGGGTATCTGTCAAGAAATATCCGCGGATTTCTCCTCGTTTTATTCTTGTTCCGCGGTTTGTATGAATTTTACACAATCTTCTTGGTGAAAAAACTTGACAGGGCAATCCGACTCCCCAGAGCCGGATTGCCCCGTCAATATCCGTATATCCCTTATGAATTGCCCGCTAGGCGCAACGTGTGTATACCGTTCAGCCACCCGTAAAACGGGGTAATATCCGGCGTTACGGTGTTCTTAACAACCGCGCCGTTGCGGAACAATACCGCCTCTTGTCGCTGGTACACCGGCACCTCCACTGCCCAATCCACCACAACGTCCAACGCCTGCTTGTAAAGGCGACGACGGTAAACACGGTCCAGCGAACCGCGCGCTTGTAAAATGCAAGCATTTAATTGTGCATCTTGAACGTCATACACATACGCCGAAGTGCCTGCGGGATGGTCGGCATCCCCCGAAAAATACAACTGATACATATCCGGGTCAATTTCCGCGTTCCACGAAGCACACCAAATTTCGGCGGTCTCGGCCTTAATAGCCGACAACAATTTGGCACCGGTACCTACATCCGAAACCGTAAGGTGAATACCAATTTCCTTCAACGATTTTTGCGCCGCTATCACCAATTCATACGCAGGATGGTCGTTGTTTCCGCCGGCAGGAATCCGCACACTGTACGACAATTTCGCCCCCGCCGGCGCGGCAGTTACTCGGCCGTTGCGCACCGTGTAACCGGCGGCTTCAAGGAACCCTAAAGCGGCTTGTTGCGCAGCGGCATACCGCTCGTCCGCCGTCATATCTTCGGTGTATATTTCTTTGCCGTTTACATCTACCGAAAACGCGGTGTGATACCCCTCTTCCGTTACCTGTGGTGCCGCCCACGAGGTATTGGAGATAGGATATTCTATCACCGTGGCGCGCTCACCGTAGTAATTGTTCACCGCTTCCTGACGGTACACGGCAAACACCGTTGCCAGCGCTTTCCGTAAATTTTTAGAGGCGGCCGACCCGCCGTTGTTCCCCACCTTTACGCTGTGAGCACTCATCCCCATGCATCCGTAGCCAAGATAGTCCACCACCGACACGGCAATCTTATCGCCGTTTAACACGCCGCCGTTCACTTGTTTAATAGTAGCAATGGCGTCTTTATCAAAAGAGGGTTGTGTAATGTGAACGCTCCCTGCGGCAATGGCCTCCAATTTACCCGCTTCGCTCAACACCTTAAAATGAACGTTTTTGGTACGTGGTTCGCCGCGATAATACGCCGCGTTGGATTGAAAGGTTACCAAATTCCCTTGGTTATTTATCAAACGATACATACCTGCCCCCAGCGGCGTTTTATTCTTTTTGCGCACACCGGACAAGTCACCCTTAACAAATCCGAAACGATGGTTTTCGTAATCGTACAATTCCTTACTACCGTAATAGTGCAACGGCGCAATCGGCACGGATGCCAGTTCATAAATCGCCGTCGCATCCAATCGCTCCAATGTTATGCAAAACGTGTTACTACCGGTCTTGCGTATTCCGGCAATGGTATCTGCCGAATCGCTGATAACGACACCCCGCAGATGTGTTTCACTTAAACGGGCGGTCAACAAACTAACAAATGAAGACGTGGTCTTTTCGCTGTTAATCCCCTTGCTTGAAACATCGTATCCGTACTTATTCACCATCGCGGCAAACCAATCCGCAGCGGTTGCCTCGGGCGCCAAGGTGTAGCCGCGCGCTTTGGCAATACTATGCATATCCTCACCCACGCCCTCGGCGGTGTCGGCCTTCACAATCTCTTGTACAAAGGCACGGCCCGCCTCGCCAAACGCTGTCCAGAAAGTAGCCGCCTCATCCGCGGTGTAATACCCTTGGGCAGAACCGTTTGCCGCCGCTTTGGGGGTATCGGCCAAAATCAGTTGCCATTTGGCCGCCATGCCGGCACGGTACTCCTGCAAACCCGCAATCGGCAAGGTGTACAGTGCTGAACTCCCGTTGTAAGTGGGGTCACACAACACGTAAAGCGAGAATAAAACGTCGTCCACCGTGAGCGGTGTACCGTCCGAAAACGTCATATTTTCCCGCAACGTAAACCGATATTCCACCGTCCCGTCGTCGTTACTGATAATCGTTACCGCAGCGGGGCTGTAATACGTGTATGCCTTGCCGTTATACTCCACCGTTTCGCCGCGAATACCATCCAGCACTACCGCGCCCTGACGGTCACCGGAGAGCAAATTCACCTGTGTCATCGAAACCACATCGCGGTCTTCGGCAGATTCCGCAAAAAACGGCGAAAAATTCCCCTCAAATGCAGAATAACCCACCACCAACGGTTTGTGAACCTCGGTTTTTTTCTTTTCCAAGCGGCAACCCGCCAACATAAACAAAAGCGTTGCCGTCGCCAAAAACACGGTCAATCCTCTGTATACCGTTTTCAAACAACCACTTCCTTAATTAACTACCATAAACGATTGCCGTTGCCCTACGCCAATCCGTCCATATCGCACGTTGTCAACCATTGTTTTGCCACAGTGCACACTTCGCGCAAACAACGTTCTTCAAACGGAGAATCCAGCCCCGCGTTGCGTAACAACTCGGTAAACACGCGGCTGCCGCCCTGACGCGTATAGTTCATATACTTTTTCCACGCCGCAGCGGGATTTTGTTGAATCCCCGCCCAAAACTGCAACGCTACCGTTTGCGCCAAGCAATAGTCGATATAATAAAACGGGCTGGAATAAATATGCTGCTGCCGCTGCCAACCTTCGCCCTCACTGTAAAACGGAATATCGCCGTCCAGTTTGACCCACGGCATATACACGCCCAACAGTCGCTTCCACTCTGCGTGGCGTTGTGCGGGTGTCATAGCGGGGTTCTCATACACCACGTGCTGAAAATGGTCCACCAGCGTGCCGTACGGCAGAAACGTGAGCGCTCCTGCCAAGTGGCTGTACCGAAACTTAGCGGCATCCGTACCGAAAAACGCTTCAGCCCACGGCCACGCAAAAAACTCCATAGACATCGAGTGTACTTCACACGCTTCCATACCGGGCCACATCGTTTCCATCGGTATCCGCTTGCGATTCAGCCACCACGCAAACGCGTGTCCCGCTTCGTGCGTTACCACCTCCACGTCGCCTTGCGTTCCGTTAAAGTTGGCAAAAATAAACGGCACCTCGTAATCGGTCAATGCGGTGCAGTACCCGCCTCCCGCTTTACCTTCCGTAGCAAGAACGTCCAGCAGTTCACCCTCCAACATAACGCGGAAAAACTCATCGGTTTCGGGGGATAACGCTTTATAAAACTGCCGCCCTTGCTCCAAAATATCCTGTGCAGTTCCGCACGGCTTAGGGTTACCGGAACGAAACATCAATGCGTTATCCGCAAAACTCATAGGGTACTGCTTACCCAACCGTTGCGCCTGTGCGCGGTAAATGCTGTCTGCCAACGGCACAACGTACGCCACCACCGCGGCACGAAACGCCTCCACGTCGGTTTTGGTGTAGCAGTTGCGGTTCATACGGTAATATCCCAGTTGCGTGTAATCCGTATACCCCAATTTTTTGCCCATTGTGTCCCGCAATTGGGTCAATCGGTCGTATATATCATCCAATTCTGTTTGGTGTTGCTTGTACCACTGACCTTCCGCTTTCCACGCCGCCAAACGGCGCGCATCGTTCGCGTCCGTTTTCAGCGGTGTCATTTGCGCAATGGTATAGGTTTCTCCTTCAAACGGAATACGCGCCGAGGCCAACAACTTTTCATACGCTTGCACCAGTTCGTTTTCTTGTTGCAATTCCGGAATAATCTCCGGCGAAAAACTTTTTAATTCTAATTCCGCATTTATAAAATATACCTCGCCGTACTCCGCGGAAAATTGCGCACGAAACGGGCTGTCGAGCATAGCCGCCGTCCACACTTGCTCATATTCCTGCAACGTCGGTGCCGCCGCGTTCCAAAACTGCATTTCTTCATCGTAAAACGCATCGCGCGTATCAATGGAATGACGAATACTCACCAACGTTTGCAACGTGGCAAGGTGGCGCACCAACGCTTCCCGCTCTAAAAACACGGACTTTGCTTGTTCATACGTTGTTGCCGCCGTTAATTGCTCGGTCAGGGCGGTGTATTCCCGTTGTGCTTTCTCCAAATTGGGGCGCACATACGGCATTTCGCAGAACTTCATTCGCCACTCCTCCTGCACACATTGTTCTTTTTAGTTATATCATAAGAGAGCCGAATTCACAACCCCCCTTTCTCCCCAAAAAAGAAAACGCCCTCTGCGGAGGGCGTTTGTGGTGTCAGCGCATCGGAATAAGCAACATCGTATCTTGTTCCAGTGTATCCCCTGTTAGGTTGTTTTCGGCTTTCAGCGCATCGGGCGAGGTGCGCTCGCGGCGTGCCAATTCCCACACCGATTCCCCTGCCGCGGCATAACATACTTTTAAGCAACACCCGGCCAATGCGGCATCCTCGCCAAAGGGGGTGGATTCGTCAACGGCCAGTTGGGTGAGCACCATTTGGCTCTGCAACTGACTACCCACACGGTGTACCGCCGCTTGGCAGCGCAAATCCAATCGGTCACCATTGTGCGTGTAATCGGTGTCTAACAGCACCATACCCACCTCGGTTTGCTCGCTCATGTCTGCGAGCATCGTCTCGTAATCTGCCAACCGCTCGTAGTAAGACAACACACCTTGGCTATCACGAGCCAGCAAACACACAAGCAACTGCCCGCTTAACACCGTCTGCCCCGCTTCGCCGCGGCAAGCAGCGGGCAGCGGTTCGCACCACACGTCTACCACCGATGCAATATCCCCCTCCGGCAATGCACACGAAGCCGTTATCGTGGCAGTATCCGAACGCACGAAGGTAAGACAACACGGCTCCACACGGCGGCTCTCGTTTTTCATCGGGAACGCGGTATGATACGCATCGGTCACCATCGTAAAATGTTCTGTGCAATAGCAATCCAACGTTACCGCCAGTTTTACGGCAACCGATAACAGGCGATTTTCCCCCGCGGGGTCCTGCATTAAGCGCACCTCGCACAATGTGGGCGTGACGCGACAATCACACACCTGCTCCTCGGTTAATCCGTCCACGTCCAAAATCAAACTAAACGGCACGGTGTGTTTTACGCATTGCAGTGTCCCCGCTTCGCTGTCGATAACCACCACCGCACTAAGCAACACGTCACCTTTAATAATGGCCTTTTCCGGCATTTGACGGCATTCCGTAATGCATGCTACCGCCTCACTGCGCACCAGCGCTTGTGCCGAAACACCCAGTTCCACTACCTCGTTCAACGACACGGTTTTTTCCGCACTGCCCGCCGGCACCGAGCCGGATACCGTACAGTCACGGGTATACAACCCATCGCCTTGTGCGGCGGTAATCACTTCGCATCCGCCCTCGCTCTTCACTGTCAGCCGTACGTTAAAGGCACCGTGCACGTCCACACGTCGCGGACTGGTAGCACGACAGTTTACATAATTCACCCGTGCGCACAACCGTACACTGTCGCTACTTTTCAGTTCTTTTACGGTAAAGGCCGAGGAAAACGGCTGGGAATACTCAAAACTATGAACACAACGGCGCGCCTCGTCCAAATACAACAACTGCAGATATACCGTGCCGTCGGCCATAACACGGTCACCGCTGATTTGATGCGACTGCACCACCGGTTTCATTATACACTTGAGAACCGCCGCTATATCCGGCAAATAATCCGGCAACATAAAATCGCAATCTACCGGATGCTCGTCAAAATCATCAAATACGGTCTCCATCGTCCCCATCCGCTTACAGGTCGTTTGAAGTTCCATCCCACTCTCTCCTTTTTCCGTTTCTACGGCACTATATGCGTGTCGCGGGACAAATATGACAAAAAAGCGGGGGACTTACTCCCCCGCCGTAGCGTTATGCCGCTTCCCCGCTCTTTTTTATCCCAAACAGATGCCGCAAGATGCCTCCAAAGAATTTCGGGCTTTTTACAATGACAATTTGCATAATAAGTGCCTCCTCCTTAGTTTCAGCATCGCAGCAGCGAAATACCGGTAACAACCAGTGCGGCGGCGGCCAGGACCAAGATGAATCGAGTGGGAAACAACAAGGCCACCAACAACGCCGCACCGAATGCAGCACAGTACCCACCCTTACAACACGATTGCTTTCGTCTCACGCGCTATCCCTCCCCGCCGCTTTGCTGCGTCTGTATTATCAGCATATTCGCAAAGCAACAAAAGGTGATACAAAAAATTAAAAAGCCGCGGTGTGCGGCTTTTATTTATGCTTTATTCTCCCACGGTTTGCGGGTTTCTGCCTGCGCATACATCGCGCAGTAACTCTCATAACGCGAGGTAGCAATCTCTCCCCGTTGCACAGCAGCTTTCACCGCACAGTCCGGTTCGTGTACGTGTGAGCAACCGGTAAAACGACATTGCCCAAACAACGGCCGAAACTCGCGAAAACAATCGCTCAAATCCTCTTTATCAATCGGGTGTATCCGTTCCATATC
>JAZRRV010000122.1:0-1026 GCA_045651085.1 Acutalibacteraceae bacterium | reverse complement strand
GTGTGCGCGGCGTAGAGGAAACGTTACAGCAGGCGCGCCTTGCTTTGTGTCAGGCAACGCGTATTGCCCTCAAAAACGTGCTGACTATGCTTAAAATTGATGCACCCGAAACAATGTAACCATACGAAGGCAGACCCGACGGTGTTCCGTCGGGTCTGTTATAATTTTGTGCGGAAATTTGCGGTAATTTGTCGTAACGGTTGACAGTACTTTTTTTTTGCCGTATAATTGTATAATATATAATTGTGCCTATTTATGGATTTTTGTGTACTATCCGAGAATATATGTTTTGTAACCGGTATATCAAGTGAAAGCGAAAGGGGCGGTGAGGGAATGAACGTTCTGGTTGTGTGCCAGTATTACGTGCCTGAACCGTTTCGTGTGAGCGATATTTGCGAAGGGTTGGTTCGGCGCGGGCATACGGTAACCGTGGTAACCGGTACGCCCAATTACCCGCAGGGGAAGGTTTATACCGGATACGAAAACGGGGCGCGTGTGGATGAAACGGTAAACGGCGTTTGCGTGCATCGGGGTGCCATTCACTTACGCAAGACGGGGATGTTTCACCGCTTATGGAATTATTACAGTTTTGCACGTGCGTCAACGCGGTACGTTCGTCAGTTGGACGATTCGTTTGACGTGGTACTTATTAACCAATTATCGCCCGTTATGATGGCGCGCGCCGGTATTCGCTATGCCAAACGGCATCACAAAAAGGCGGTGCTGTATTGTTTGGATTTGTGGCCTGCCAGCTTGAGCGCGGTAGGGGTTTGTCGCGGGCCGGTGTACCGTTGGTTTCGTAGGGAGGCCAAAAAAGTATACACAGCGGTGGATACCATACTGGCTACTTCGCGAAATTTCGGTGGGTATTTCAAAGAGCAATTCGGCATTGAGGGAGTGCGGCATTTGCCGCAATATGCGGAGGACGTTTTTACAACCGAGGATTGTCAAAAGCCGGCAGACGAGTATATTGATTTGATGTTTGCCGGTAACGTGGGGATTGTGCAAAGCGTGGAAACCATCGTT
>JAZRRV010000121.1:0-2174 GCA_045651085.1 Acutalibacteraceae bacterium | reverse complement strand
GACCGCTTGGCCTCCGACTTGTCCACCCGCTGGAATCGCCCAAACAATGTAAGCCGCGCACGTTGGTGTTCAAATCGGTATCCATACGCACACGGTTGCTGTAAAACTTCAGTTCCGGAGAGTAGAGCAACGTTTCGTACGAGGCAAAGCCCGGCACCACGTGGTCTACCGCCTGAATAAAGTTAATAATGTTAATCATCGCACGGTAGGGCATAGCGGCGGTGATGTCGCCGGCAACCGCATCCGGCAACGTGGGCTTTAAGTTGGATTGCGAGAGCTCTTTTTGCCAAGTACGCTTGCCATCCAAAATATCACCGAACCGTTGCACCAAAATGTGACCTGCACCCAGCATATTGGTAAGTTCGCCTACCTTTTGTGCATAGGCAATGGGTTGGTTAAACGGTTCGCTGAAATTGTGCGAGCACAAAATGGCGAGGTTGGTGTTGTTGGATTTAAGTTCCTTGTACGAATGACCGTTAACTACCGCCAAATCGTCATCGTAATTTTCTTGGCTGACAAAGCCGCCGGGGTTTTGACAGAATGTGCGTACCTTGTTTTTGAACGGTTGCGGGTAACCGATAAGTTTGGATTCGTACAACGTTTCATTTACTTTTTCCATGACTTCGTTGCGCACTTCCACACGCACGCCAATGTCCACCGTGCCGGGTTGATGCGCAATGTTGTGTTCGGCACAAATTTTTTCCAGCCAATCCGCGCCGCGGCGACCGGTAGCAATCACGGTATGGGTGGCGTAAATGTCAATATCCTGCTTACCGTCGGTTACGGTAATGCCGCGGCAACTTTGACCGTCTAGAAGCAGGTTGGAACATTCGTAGCCGAACAGCATTTCCACTCCGTGTTCTTGCAAGTGTTGCTCAATCGACAAATAAATGCCCTGCGCTTTTTCGGTGCCCATATGGCGAATGGGGCAGTCCACCAACTTTAAGCCCGCTTGAATAGCGCGCTTGCGGATTTCTTTAACCTCCTCGGTGTTTTCCAACCCTTCCACGTGTGTGTCAGCACCGAATTGCAGGTAGATATTATCCGTGTAGTGAATGGTCTCTTGTACCAATTCCTCGCCAACTAACGAGGGAAGGTCGCCGCCGACTTCGTAACTCAGCGACAATTTGCCATCAGAAAAGGCACCCGCTCCGGAAAAACCGGTGGTGATGTGGCAGTACGGTTTGCAGTTAACGCAATGCCCGACCGTGGATTTGGGGCAACGCCGTTTTTCAACCGGTTGACCTTTTTCTACAAGCACAATGCGTTGCTTGCTGCCGCAATTGAGCATTTCTAACGCAGTAAAAATACCGGCAGGACCGGCACCGACAATAACAACGTCCGTTTGCATGGGGTAGATACCTCCCAAAACATAATCCGCTTGACCAAAAAATTAATATACAGTAATTTAGTGGTTTTGTCAAGAATAATGCATCGTATTACCCCCTTGCACAGTGGTGTAAAAATGTGGTATACTCAATTGTGTTAAAATACGGTACAGGAGGAAGTGCGTATGGATATCCGCGTAAACGATATACTCACAATGAAAAAAGCACACCCGTGCGGCGGCAATCGGTTTCGTGTGTTGCGTATCGGTATGGATTTCCGCCTGCGGTGCGAATTATGCGGGCACGAAGTGATGGTGCCGCGCGTGCGTACCGAAAAGCACATACGTGCGGTAGAACGCGCAGAGGAGTAGCAACTTTTTCTCTAACCAAACACAAGGGGGAAAAGTATGTTACAACGACTGAGCGAAGTGGAAAAACGCTACGAGGAATTGATGGCGCGCCTGTGCGACCCATCGGTTGTGTCGCAAGCGGAAACGTATCGCGCACTTATGAAAGAAAGCAGCGAATTGGAACCGGTGGTAACGGCGTATCGCGCTTATGCTTGTGCTGTCAAACGGGAGCAAGAGGCAAAAGAATTGCTGACCGCCGGCGGGCTGGACCGTGAACTGCGAGAACTGGCCGAGGAAGAATTGGCGGTTAGCCGCGCCGCCGTGGAAAAATTAACGGAGGAACTACGCGTATTGTTGCTCCCGCGGGACCCTAACGACAGCCGCAACGTCATTTTGGAAATTCGCGCCGGTGCGGGCGGGGAGGAATCGGCGTTGTTTGCCGGCAGTTTGCTGCGGATGTACACGTTGTATGCGCAAACACAGGGGTATCGCCTGG
>JAZRRV010000120.1:0-12054 GCA_045651085.1 Acutalibacteraceae bacterium | reverse complement strand
ATTCTTAACACACCGCCGTTTACGGTGGTAACGGAAACTTCGTCCTCGTTGGTGTTGATACCGTCATTGCCGGAACGGATATTGATATTGCCGCCGTGAACGGTTAGATGCAATTCGCTGTCAAGCCCCTCGTTGGCAGCGTTAATATTGAGCACACCGGTGTTCTGTTCGCCGCCGTAAACGTTCATGGACATTTTGGAGTAAAACGCGCCGTCGTATTTATGCAGTTTGTCCGCATCCTCTACCCCGGTGCCGTCTTTATTCAAAATGACCGTATCGGGTTTGTAAATGCGCTCAACGTAGGAGCCGTTCACGGTGTTTACGGTTCCGTCTGCAATGTACACGTTAGCACCGGCGGCGGAAGTATCCACATCCTTGCTCGCCTTTTCCGTGTCGGTGTTTCCGCACTCATAAACGTTGTAAAAAATCACCGCCGGGGCAACCTCGCAGGTGATATCCACCCCGTTTAGGATAAGCGTTACCACCGCCTCGGGGTCTTTTCTGGCGTTTTTACCCAAATCTACCGCAATCTGACCGTAGGACAATTCACCGCTGACGGTATACGTACCGGCTTGGGTAATATGAATCACCGTATGCTTTGCGGCATCCTCCTTGCTGTGAGCATCCTCCCCCGTGCCCTCACCATAGGTGAAATCCTTGCCCGCCTCATAGTAGACAATGTCATTGGCCGTATACACGGCACTCCCTGTGTTGGTTCGCGCAACCTCACCGTTCACTTTAACCACTTCATTACTGAGTTCAATTTTGGTCGTGGGTTGCTTTGCCGAAGAATCGGGCGCTTTTCCGCACGCACTCAGCAACACCGTTACCATCAATAAAAGAACGGCTATTTTTGAAAACTTCACCGTATCACCCTTTCTGTAAACCCCATTATCATCCTACCACCCCATTGTGAAGATGTTGTGAAACTGTTGTAAATTATCGTGGTTTGCAACCAAAACCGCATTTCAAGCCGCGGCACGGCAAAATTATTGCGAAAACCTATTGACTTTATTGCTTTAGCGTGTTAAAATATTGATTGTTATTTTGTGTGCGCAATAGAATGAGGAAAAGGTGAAGAAAATGAAAACAATCCATAATGAATTGACGGAAAATTTTTTCAAGGCAATTCTGAATTTGGAAACCGCCGAGGAATGTAAGCGCTTTTTTGAAGATATTTGCACCATTAAAGAGTTGCAGGATATGTCACAACGGCTTGAAGTGGCCTTTTTGCTGGACGAGGGCAAAAGTTATCAGGAAGTTTTAGCAAAAACAGGGGTGAGTACTGCCACCATCAGCCGTGTGAACAAATGCCTTAATTACGGAAGCGGCGGTTACAAAGAGGTTATTGATAAATTCGCCGTGGGGGATGACGAGTAAGATGGATATTAACAGCAACGTTTTTAAGAACGAAGAAAAAGCGATTTTTGCCCTTCGTCAACTTTACGGCAAGTTTGGGTATTCGCAATATAAAATGAGCAAGTTTGAGGAGTACGATCTATATGTCCGAAACAAGGATTTTCTTGTTTCGGACAGTGTTATTACGTTTACCGACACCAACGGCAAACTCCTTGCCTTAAAACCCGACGTGACCCTTTCCATCATCAAAAATACGAAAGACGAAAAAAAGACCGTCCATAAAGTGTATTACAACGAAAACGTCTACCGTGTCGCCAAGGGCGCCCATTCCTTCAAAGAGATAATGCAATCCGGCCTGGAATGTATGGGCGACATCGACAACTATAACATTTACGAAGTGCTGATGCTTGCGTGCGAAAGTTTGAAAAGCATTTCTGCCGACTGTATTCTTGATATTTCGAACCTCGATATTTTATCCGACGTGATTGAAAACATTCCCGTTTCGGATGCGAATAAAAAGGCCGTGCTCAAGTGTGCAAGCGAAAAGAACACGCACGAAATTACAAAAATCTGTTTGGAGGAAGGCATAGACCCTAAAAAGGCCGACGCCTTAAAGAAACTCATCTCCGCCTACGGTCCGCCCGAAGCGGTTATCCCTATGCTGGAGACCGAGCTCGCAGGGCTTGTTGAGGAAAAGAAAATCGAAGACTTAAAAGCCGTGACCAATGCCCTCTCCTCAAACGGCTACGGAGATATGATAAAGATTGACTTTTCGGTTATCAACGATATGAACTATTATAACGGCATTGTGTTTAAGGGCTTCATCAATTCTATCCCCACCGGTGTGCTTTCGGGCGGCCGGTACGATAAACTGATGAAAAAAATGGGGCGAAAATCGGGAGCCATCGGCTTTGCCGTTTATTTGGATATGCTGGAACGGTTTAACGAAAAAGAAAAAGGGGTGGATGTCGATACCGTCATCCTTTACACGGAAAACGACGATATGGAATCCCTCAACAAGGCCATCAAAATGCTTGCGGATAACGGCAAAAGTGTTATGGCTCAAAAAGCCGTTCCGGGGGATATAAAATACAAACAACTACTCAAATTAAATGACAAAGGGGTGGTAATCATTGAAAACAATGCTTAACATTGCGCTGCCCAAAGGGCGTTTGGGCGAAAAAGTTTACGCTATGTTTGAAAAAGCAGGTTTTGAGTGCCCCTCCATTAAAGAAAATAACCGCAAACTGATTTTTGAAAACGACGAACTCTGCGTTCGATATTTCTGGGTCAAACCGTCCGATTCTGCCATATACGTAGAGCGCGGCGCAGCCGATATCGGCGTTGCGGGTAAAGATATTCTTTTGGAATACAACCCCGATGTGTATGAACTTTTGGACTTGGGTATAGGCAAATGCAGAATGGCGGTTGCCGCCAAAAAAGAGTTCCGCGATGACCCGCAAAAAACGCTGAAAGTCGCCACCAAATTTACCAACATAGCGCAAGCGTTTTACGCCTCTAAGGGCAGAGAGATAGATATGATTCACCTTAACGGTTCCATTGAGATTGCCCCCATTTTGGGTCTTTCGGACGTTATTGTGGATATTGTGGAAACCGGCACGACGCTGAAAGAAAATCACCTGGAAGTGAAAGAGACCATCTTCCCCATCAGTGCACGGTTGATTGCCAACAAGGCAAGTTTCAAATTCAAAAACCAACAAATAGAAACCATCTTGCGCGGATTATCGGCGCAGATAGAAGCAGAGGCGAACAAATGATTACCATATTAAAATACGGCGAAGTGGACAATAACGACATATTCGCAAGAGCGATTCCCGAAATAGACGTTACGGCAACGGTTACGGAAATTATTGAAACAGTAAAAAACGAGGGTGACGCTGCCCTTTTGCGTTATTGTGAGAAGTTTGACAAAGCGGTATTGGATTCCCTGGAGGTTACGCCGGGGGAAATAGACGAAGCGTTTGCCGCCGTGCCTGCGGAATTTATCCAAATACTTGAAAAAGCGGCGCAAAACATACGAAAATTTCACGAAAAACAGGTGCGAAACAGTTTTATTATCAACGACGAGGACGGCATTGTCGTTGGGCAAAAGATTATTCCCGTGGATAAAGCGGGGTTGTACGTCCCCGGCGGCACGGCGGCGTATCCCTCCACGGTTCTTATGGATTCCATACCCGCTAAAATTGCCGGAGTTAAGGAAATTGTGATAACCACCCCCCCGTCACGCAACGGCAAGGTGAACCCTGTCATACTGGCAGCGGCAAAAATTGCGGGTGTGGACAGAATTTTCAAAGTGGGCGGAGCCCAAGCGATTGCTGCCTTGGCTTACGGCACGCAAACCATTCCCAAGGTAGACAAAATCGTAGGCCCCGGCAACGCCTTTGTGGCAGAAGCCAAAAAGCAAGTCTTTGGCAACGTTTCTATCGATATGATTGCCGGTCCTTCCGAAATACTTATTATTTCCGACGGAAAGACCGACCCGAAATTTGCCGCAGCAGACCTGCTTTCGCAAGCGGAGCACGACAAAATGGCAAGTGCCGTTTTGGTTACGGATTGCATGGCGTTTGCCAAAGCCGTGCAAGCGGAGATTGAAAAGCAAATTCCGCAGCTGGAACGACAGGAGATTGCCCGCGCCTCCATTGACAACAACGGAAAAATTATTGTGGCAGATACGTTGGAAAAAGCCATTGAAATATCCAACGAGATAGCGCCCGAACACTTGGAACTGTGCGTTGACTCGCCGTTTGATTACCTGGATAAGATAAAGCACGCCGGTTCGATATTTATGGGGAGATATTGCCCCGAAGCATTGGGCGATTATTACGCGGGGCCCAATCACACGCTGCCCACAAGCGGCACGGCCAAATTTTCCAGCCCGCTTTCCGTTGACGATTTTATTAAGAAAACGCAATACACCTACTACACTAAGGAAGCATTATCGCGCGTGGCAGATGACGTAGCGTACTTTGCCGCAAAAGAAGGTTTGACCGCGCACGCTAAAAGTGCCGTTGTTCGGTTTGAAGACGGAAACAACACGGAGACATAAACGTTATGAGTAGATTTTTTAGCGAAAAGTATAAGAAATTGGTGCCTTATACACCCGGCGAACAACCCAAAGACACCAACTATATTAAACTGAATACCAACGAATCCCCCTTCCCGCCCTCCGAAAAAGCAAGAATGGCCGCTATGGAAGAGGTGCAAAAATTACAACTGTATCCGGACCCGGAATGCCGAGCGTTGACCGAACAAGTCGCCGCTACGCTCGGGGTGGAATACGAAAACGTACTTATGACAAATGGGTCAGATGAATTGTTAAACTTTGCCTTTATGGCATTTTGTGACGATAGCCATCCCGTGGCGTTTCCGGATATTTCTTACGGCTTTTACCCGGTCTTTGCCGAGTTAAACCAAATACCCTACGTGCAAATCCCGTTAAAAGAGGATTTCTCGATTGACGTAGCGGATTACAAAGCCATTAACAAGACCATTGTGATTGCCAATCCCAACGCCCCTACCGGTATAGCGCTCACTTTACCGCAAATTGAACAAATCGTAAGCACCAATCCGAACAACGTGGTGATTATTGATGAAGCGTACGTTGATTTTGGCGCCGAAAGTTGTGTTCCTCTGATTAAAAAATACGACAATCTGCTCGTGTGCCAAACGTTTTCCAAATCTCGGTCGATGGCGGGTGCGCGCCTTGGCTTCGGGGTGGGTTCGGCTCAATTAATCGCCGACCTGAACACCGTTAAATATTCCACCAACCCCTACAATATTAACCGACTGACAATGGCGGCGGGCATCGGTGTGTTAAACGACGAGCCATACACCCGAAGCAACTGCGCTACAATCGCCAAAAACAGAGAATGGACCGGTTCCCGATTGGTGGAGATGGGGTTTAGCACCACCCCGTCGGTAGCGAATTTTATTTTTGCCAAGCACCCCGTTATTTCCGGTGCAACCGTCTACCAAGCCCTGAAAAACAAGGGAATACTGGTACGCCACTTTTGCGCACCGAGAATTAACGATTACGTGCGTATCACGGTGGGTACTGCCGAACAAATGGAGGCGCTGATAGCGGCGCTAAAACAAGTTGTGGAGGAAAATGCAAAATGAGAGTTGCCGAAGTAAAAAGAAAAACCGCAGAAACCGATATCCAATTGAAACTTTGCCTCGATGGTACGGGGAAATCCGACATCCGCACCGGTTGCGGTTTTCTGGACCATATGCTGATACTTTTTGCCAAACACAGCCGTTTTGATATGGAAATCACCTGCCAAGGGGATACGTATGTCGATTATCACCACTCGGCAGAAGACATCGGCATTTGCTTGGGACTGGCTTTTAACGATGCCATTGGCGATAAACGGGGAATCAACCGATACGGCGACGTTATTTTGCCTATGGACGAAGCGTTGATATTATCTGCTGTGGACATTTCCGGCAGAGATTATCTTGGTTGTGACCTGACTATCCCCGCGGAAAAAGTGGGCGATTTTGACACGGAACTTGTAGAGGAATTTTGGCTTGGCTTTGTAAGAAATGCCAAGATAACCTTGCACGTAAAGCAACTGGCGGGGGCAAACTCGCATCATATTATTGAAGGCGTGTTTAAGGCAGTGGGCAGAGCCCTTGGGCAAGCGTCAAAGAAAGACCTCGCCCTTGCCGATGAGATTCCATCAACGAAAGGACTTCTTTAATGATTGCTATAGTTGACTACGGCGTGGGCAACCTGTTTTCGCTGAAAAGTTCACTGAAATCCGTTGGCGCCGATGCCGTTGTAACCAACAACAAAACGGTGATTGAACAAGCCGAAAAAATCATCCTTCCGGGGGTTGGCGCTTTCAAAGACGCAGCGGACAAGTTGTTTTCCTCGGGTTTAGCCGACGTTGTTACCGCACAAGCCAAAAGCGGCAAGCCGCTGCTGGGCATCTGCCTGGGTATGCAACTGCTTTTTGAAAAAAGTTACGAATACGGAGAAACCAATGGCTTGGGATTGCTCAAAGGCGAAATCAAGCCCTTGTCCGGCGTGGTAGATAAGGACTTGAAAATTCCGCACATTGGTTGGAACTCACTCACGTTCCACGGGGAAAAATCCCCGTTGTTCCAATACATAAACGAAGGGGATTTCGTTTATTTTGTCCATTCATTTTATGCGTGCGGTTGCGAGGAATCGTTGATTGCCACGGCGGAATACAGTTGTCCTATCACCGCCGCCGTGGGGCAAAACAATATCTTCGGCTGCCAGTTTCATCCCGAAAAGAGCGGAACGGTGGGCCTTAACATTCTGCGCGCGTTTTGCGAGGAAGGCGGTGTGTAAACGATGATAATTTATCCTGCCATAGACTTGTTTGCAGGCAAAGCCGTGCGGCTTTTTAAGGGCGATTACGCACAAATGACGGTTTACAGTGATAATCCGCCGGAAATAGCCGATGATTTTGTGCAAAGCGGTGCCACGCACATACATTTGGTGGACCTCGAAGGCGCCAAAGACGGTACCACCCCCAACCTGGAAACGGTTTGTAAAATAAAAAACCACACCGGGCTGTTTTGCGAAGTGGGCGGCGGTATTCGTTCTATGGAGATTGTGGACAGATATCTCGATGCCGGGCTGGACCGCATTATACTGGGTACGGCGGCTGTTCAAAACCCCGCGTTTGCCGAAAAAGCCGTGAAAAAGTACGGAGAAAAAATAGCCGTTGGTGTGGATATAAAAGACGGGTTTGTCGCCGTGAAGGGCTGGACGGAAAAATCCGCTCTTAATGCGTTTGATTTTTGCCTGCAAATGCAAAACATCGGCATCACCACGTTGATATGCACGGATATTTCCAAAGACGGCGCTATGAACGGCACCAACCACGAATTGTACAATGAACTCTCGCAAAAGTGCCGTATGCGCATCATCGCCTCCGGTGGCGTATCCTCCATTGATGACGTGAAAAAACTGGCCAAAAAGAACATTTACGGCGCTATCATTGGAAAAGCGTATTACACCAAAGCGATTGACCTAAAAGAAGCGATTGAGGTGGCGAAATGACAACAAAACGAATCATCCCCTGCCTCGACGTAAAAAACGGAAGAGTCGTAAAAGGGGTGAACTTTGAGGGGCTAAACGATGTTTCCTCTCCCGTTGAACTTGCCAAGTATTACAGTGCCAACGGCGCCGACGAACTGGTTTTTTACGATATAACCGCCTCGTTTGAGCAAAGAAAACTGTTTTCCGATATACTCTGCGAAGTGGCAAGCACCATATTTATTCCTTTAACCGTAGGCGGCGGCATTAACACGGTGGATGATTTTGACCGCGTGCTGAAATGCGGTGCGGACAAAGTGAGTGTTAACTCCGGCGCCATACGCAATCCCGACCTTGTATATCAAGCCGCAAAACTGTACGGCGACCAATGCGTTGTTTTATCGGTAGACGTAAAGCGCGTTGACGGGGTTTTTAGGGTGTTTGCCAAAGGCGGGCGAGAAAACACCGGAATGGAAGCCATTGAATGGATAACGCGTTGCGTAAACAACGGTGCGGGCGAAATTGTGGTGAATTCCATTGATACCGACGGCGTTAAAAACGGCTTTGACCTGGAAATGCTGGACGCCGTCTGCCGGGCGGTTTCGGTTCCCGTTATTGCTTCGGGCGGTGCGGGAAACAAAGACCATTTTACACAACTTTTCAAAACACTTCCCAAGGTGGATGCGGGGCTTGCCGCCTCGATATTCCATTTTGGCGAAGTAAACATAAACGACTTAAAACAACACCTAAAAAACAACGGGGTTTGTGTAAGGATATAATCCTACCGGAAAGGAACACGACTATGATAAACATTGACGAACTGAAATTTGACGAAAAAGGGTTAATCCCCGCCATCGTGGTGGACGCTAAAACCAAAAAAGTGCTGACCCTTGCTTATATGAACAAGGAAAGTTTGCAAATTTCTATGGAAAAGGGCTTAACTTGTTTTTACAGCCGTTCCAGACAGTGCCTTTGGCTAAAGGGAGAAACCAGCGGCAACTACCAGCACATCGTTTCTATCACTGCGGATTGCGACAAGGATGCCCTGACCGTCATGGTAGAACCGGCCGGTCCCGCCTGCCATCTGGGCACAACCTCCTGCTTTGAAAACACGCTGTGGGAAAGTGATGCGTTGCACGAGTTCTCCCTTGAGGGCTTGTTAAAACTCATTGAGGGCAGAAAAACTGACAAAAAAGAGGGCTCTTACACCACCTATCTGTTTGAAAAAGGGTTGGATAAAATACTCAAAAAAGTGGGCGAAGAATGTACCGAAGTGATTATCGGCGCCAAAAATGCGGATAAAAAAGAAACTATTTATGAGATTGCCGACCTGACGTATCACGTGATGGTGCTTATGATTGAAATGGGTATTTCACTGGAAGACATTCATAACGAACTTGCCTCGCGCCACGTGATTGATAAAAAAGTGAAGCAGGAGAAGATGACGGTATGATTTTGTCAGACCTTCATATGCACACCACCTATTGCGACGGAAAAAACAGCCCCGAAGAGATGATTCTCTCGGGGCTTGAAAAAGGGCTCAAAACCATTGGCATATCGGGGCATAGTTATACACCGTTTGATGAAAGCTACTGTATAGCACCAGCCGTTATGCCGCACTATTTTAATGAAGTGCAACGCTTGAAGGAACAATACCGCGGAAAAATACAAGTGCTTTGCGGAATTGAACAAGACTACTATGCCGAAAAGCCCCGCCTTGCTTTTGACTATTCCATCGGTAGCGTGCATTACGTTTTGAAAAACGGTGAATATATCCCCGTGGACAAGAACGCCGATGCCACGTTACAAGCCGTCAAGCGGCACTACAACGGCGATTTTTACGCATATGCCGAAGACTATTACCGGTTGGTAGGCGATGTATTGAACCGCACCGGCGCGGATATTATCGGTCACTTTGACCTGGTAACCAAGTTTAACGAGGGATATGCGTTTTTTGACGAAACACACCCGCGCTACGTAGCGGCGTATAAAGCTGCCGTGGACAAACTCATCCCTTACGGCAAACCGTTTGAAGTAAACACCGGTGCTATCTCCCGTGGCTACAAAACGCACCCCTACCCCGCCCTGCCTATTTTGGAATATATTAAACAAAAAGGCGGAACGGTGATTTTCGCAAGTGACAGCCACGCCGCGAAAACCATCGGTTTTGAATTTGATAAATGGGAACAAACCGTCCGTGATATGGGGTTTATACTTTAACCGTACGTAATTTGGCCGCATATAAGCACAACAACGTAAACGGAGGAACGTCTATGAGCAACCGCTACGATACCATGACCTACGCTCCCTGCGGTAAATTCGGCTTAAAATTGCCGCGCGTATCGCTGGGCCTTTGGCACAATTTTGGCGATAATGCCGTGTACGACACCATGAAGGCCATGTGCTTTACCGCGTTTGAGGGCGGCATCACGCATTTTGATATTGCCAACAACTACGGCCCAAAACCCGGTGCGGCGGAAATCAATTTCGGAACGTTGCTGCGCAACGAATTGGCAGCTCACCGTGATGAACTGGTCATCAGCACCAAAGCGGGATATTTTATGTGGGACGGCCCGTACGGCGACGGCGGCAGCCGTAAATACTTGCTGGCCAGTTTGGACCAATCCCTTAAACGCTTACAACTGGACTATGTGGATATTTTCTACCACCACCGTATGGATAAGTCCACCCCGCTGGAGGAGACTATGGGTGCGTTAGCGCACGCCGTACACGCAGGCAAGGCGCTGTATGTGGGCCTTTCCAATTACGATGGCGAAACCTTACGGCAAGCAACCGCCATTTTGGAATCGTTGCACTGCCCCTTTGTGATTAACCAAAACCGCTATTCCATGCTGGACCGCACCGTGGAGCACAACGGCTTGTTGCAAGCAACGGGAGAACTCGGGCGCGGCTTAATTTGTTTTAGCCCCTTGGCACAGGGTTTGCTCACCGACCGTTATTTGCACGGTATTCCCGCCGATAGCCGTATTCAAACGGACGGCCGCTTTTTGAAAGCAGAGGCGCTGTCGGAGGAACGGTTGGCACAACTGCGTGCGTTGCAAAAGATAGCGGTATCACGCGGGCAAACGTTGGCACAAATGGCGTTGGCGTGGGTCTTGCGCGATACGCGTGTCACCTCGGTGTTAATAGGCGCCTCCAAGCCCGAACAAATTTTGGATAATTTGGGTGCTATGAAAAACACCGCGTTTTCCCCCGAGGAATTAACCGAAATTGACAACGTTTGTGAATTTTAATTTATTTTTCACGTTTAACACCGCCCGTGTGGCGGTGTTATTTTTTTGCAACTGTAAGTTGCTAAAAAATTCCAATGGCGATTGGTTGTATTCGTGCAAAAAGTTGATATGATAAGTACTATAAGCACCTTAATACGAGGGGAGAAAACACGATGACCATTGCAGAAAAAAACGCACAACCGTACACTACCGACGAATTGCAACAAGAGCAGCGCCCGCTTACCGCAGAAACACCCGCAACTACGGGCAACCGCTATTTTGGTACAGACGGATTCCGTGGCGAAGCCAACGTAGACCTAACTTCGATGCAAGCATACCGTGTCGGACGGTTTTTGGGCTGGTATTTTTCCTCTCCGCTTTCCGGCGCGGGAGCCGGTTACCGCGCGCGTATTATCATTGGCAAAGATACCCGCCGCTCCAGTTATATGTTGGAATACTCATTGGTGGCAGGCATTACCGCCTCGGGTGCCGATGCGTATATGTTGCACGTTACCACCACACCCAGTGTGTCGTACGTGACGCGGCAGGATGAGTTTGATTGCGGTATTATGATTACCGCCTCGCACAACCCGTTTTACGACAACGGCATTAAGGTGATTAACCGTTTTGGCGAAAAACTGGACGATGCCACCACCCGGTTGATTGAGGCGTATTTAGACGGTGATTTGAAAACGCTCGGCGTTACCGGCAACGATTTACCGCTGGCACAACGCGAAAAAGTCGGGCGTATTGTCGACTACGTATCCGGTCGGAATCGCTACGTCGGCTACTTGATTTCGGTTGCCTCCCATTCCTACAAACACTTAAACATCGGCATTGACTGTGCCAACGGCGCCTCGTGGGCGATTGCCAAATCCGTGTTTGGGGCGTTGGGTGCGCACGCTACCGTTATCGGCGCCGAGCCGGATGGCTTAAACGTTAACCAAAACTGCGGTTCCACCCATATTGAAAATTTGTGCCGCATAGTAAAAGAGCAGCATTTGGATTTAGGGTTTGCCTTTGACGGTGACTGCGACCGTTGTATGGCGGTGGACGGCAACGGTAACGTTGTAGACGGCGATAAAATTCTATATATTTTGGCCAAACGGCTGAAATCCCGCGGTATGCTCACCCACAACACGGTGGTATCTACCGTGATGTCCAACAGCGGGTTGAGTGAAAGTTTGAAGACACTTGATATTGACAACGTACAGACCACGGTAGGCGACCGTTTTGTGTATGAATGTATGCAGCAAAACGATTACGCTTTGGGTGGCGAACAATCGGGACACATTATCCTTAAAAAATACGCCACCACCGGTGACGGATTGCTCACGGCCATTATGCTGGCGGAGGAAGTGTGCGATTCGAAATCCACCTTAGCGGAATTGGCCGCGCAGGTGACGTTGTACCCGCAATACGTAC
>JAZRRV010000119.1:0-3443 GCA_045651085.1 Acutalibacteraceae bacterium | reverse complement strand
AATTCACCGCGAATTACCAATGCTGCACCAACGTTTTGGTGGCATACTTCGTCAAAATTACACAGTTTTGATTGTTCAACAATAATTTGGAGATTGCGTTGGCAACTACCGTCATTCAATTCAATAAACGCCAAGTTTTTGGATTGACGCAACGTGCGAACCCAACCGCACACCGTCAGCGAAGTGCCGCCCAACGTGGCCGCGTCGGCGTATATAGCCGCAATTTCATTTCGTTTCATTGTGTAATCAGTTCCTTCCGTAAAAACCATACTTCGGTATTATATACCAATTCATCGGTGAAAAGCAAGAGGGTGGCCAAAAAAAGAGTATTTAATGCACATACCGCCGATATAACGTTATATCGGCGGCTTTCGGTTATTGCGGTGCTTTCAAAATCACACCGAGGTTTTCCACCTCAGTTACCACGGTGTATCCGGCGTCTTCGCACAACTTGCGATACGGGCCGGAAGAGGCCATCCAACCCTCACGCAGGTCCAGCACGACGTACTCCGTATCCGGTACGGCGTGGTATTCATCCTCATAAATTTCGGCACGCTGAGCCAAGTGCGGCACCAACATACTCGATGCCGTTACCGAAACGTCATCCGGTACGGTCTCCAAAAAGGCGTCCATGGCGCGGAACGTGTCGCCGCGCTCGTGGTAACCGGCAACGTAATGGCTTAATGAGGGGAGCACCAACATCATATACAGTAAGCAAGCGGCCAGTGTGCTAAACAGTAGCTGGTCGCGGCGAAAACGATGCGGTGAATCGGCCATGTTTTGAATCAACAAATAATACAAAAACGGCAAGGTGCCGAAACTGTATTGAAAACCAATGTCAAACTGATACGGATACTGCGTAAGCAGATTAAGCAACAACGGAAACAGCAAAAGCAAACGACTGTACTTCCCACGCGGTGTCCATAACAGTGCGCCAAACGGCAGTAACAGTTGAAACAACCAAACAAGTTTGGCAGATACCGTTTCGCCGTTGGTTATTTCCGTTAAAAAGAAAGCAGGGTCACGTAGCAACGTGCCTAACAGACCGCCCGTGTCTTTGTCGCTGTTCAACAATGCGTCGTAACGACCAAACATAGCGCCGGTGCCAAACTGTTGCAACAGCCAAATTGCCAATACAAAATAAGCCACTGCCCCCAAAAGCAAAGGGAGGGCACGTCGCAAGTCGCGGCGCGAAAACAGTAAATAGATGGCAAAAAAGGCCAAGTAAACCGCGGCATCTTCTTTGGTAGCCAGCACCAAACACGCGGGCAGTATCATCCACCAATAATGACCACGCTCGTAACAATCAAATAACCACAATAACAACGGCACCAAAAAGCAGTTTTCGTGTAAATCGTAAAAGCAACCGGTAGACAGTGCCGGATACGCGGCATACAACACCGCCAGTAACGCCGTAAGCCCGTTTGACAACCGAAACCGTTGTGCCAAACGGTAAAGCGGAATTAACCCGCTTGCCAGCACCAGCACCTGCCCAATTTGCAGCGTCAGCGGCGAGGGGAAAATACAATAAAACGGCAACAACACGTAGTAGATAGGGGAAATATGTACCGCAAAATGCGACAGTAGTTCATCCCGCTCACAGGTGACCATCGGCAACAACGTTTCTTTCATATTGTGAAACATTTGCACAAAAATGCCGAAATCGTAATTGGGTGAAGAATACGTCAAGTAACGCAGGCAGGTGATAGTGCCCAACACAATGCTGAACAGTAAACCGGCTGCTATTACCACGCCGATGCTGAATTTTCGTGAAATCGGACGAGGAAACAACGCACCTTTCTGACGGTGCAGGAGTGGGAACAAGACCAACGCCGCCGCTGTTAACACCACAATAAGAAAAGGATAATCGTTTTTATCCTCGTGCATTGCCACAAGCACGGCAGCGTATACCAAGGTGCTTACAACCAACGCCGCATCCGTTAACCGCGGTAGCGGCAACCAGTGTTGTGCCAGAGTGAGTACTAAAAAAGCGCCGAGTGTGATAAGTCCAAATCCCAACACCGTAAGGACGGTTACGGAACGCAATACCGCAAATACACTGCAACCGAGAAACCAAGCGGCAAGCAGCCGCATCAGGCCATCCGGTGCGGTAACGGCAGTTTTCAGCAAAGCGCGCATCCGTAGTCCTCCTTTGTTTTATAAACCGGTAGTGGTGGTAGTAGCCGCCGAAGCAGTGGTCGAAGTTGTCGCGGTGGTTGCCGAGGGTAACCCGACTTCCTCGCGCGTGGTTTGGGCAAGCGCGTACAAAGTCCATTCGCCATCTACCCGCAAGAACGTCATACGATAGCACACGGGCGTGCTTTGTATCGGTTTGCCGTTTCGCATATAAATGGGTTGAAAACTTACCACGCAAGAGAAGTCATCCGCTGTGTATCGCGTATACTTGGCAAACTCCACGTTGCGGAACTCATACGATTCGTGTTTGTTAAACCACACGTTACTGAAATTGCGAATGGTCTGATACAGTTCACTGTCTTTGTGGATAATCTTTAACAACTGCGTGCGCGAGGCATCCTTTGCCACGAATTTAGCATAGGTTTGCGCCGCTTCCACGGCCAACTGCTCGTGCGCGGTGCGGTCGGCGTCCGTTGCGGGGGAGAATACGTAAATCGCCTCGCCCTCAGTTACCACGGTACAGTCGTCACCGCCCAACGTAAGTGCCGCCACACTGGGTGGCGTTAGCAAATTGTCTAACGTATATCGACGTACGGTAGGCGTTGCTACGGTAGCCCCCTCCGTGGTGGGGAACACCTCGCTCTGCACTTCCGCCGAAGGGAGGGATAACAAACTAACGTCTACACCGTTAATGGTTAGCCGCACATCCTCCGCGGCGGTAACGGTGTAAGTAGGTTGTTCCGCTAAGTCCGTGGTGACATACCACGTTGTACCGTCACCTTCCGCACTGCGAGCGAGCAGTAACGTAGATAAACGTTTGGAGCCGCTGTAAAGGGAATAGCGTGTCACCTCTGTATCGGTGGTAACTTGCTGGCGCACCGATAAATCGGACGCATCTTTATACAACGTCTGCAAATACCGCAAATAGGACTCTTTATTGTTAATCAAACTTTCCTCAAACCCGGAGGTTTGGTAAATCGATTCGTAATCTCCGGCAACTACCCAATCCATATACCGCTGTAAAGCGGCGTTGGGCGTGGCGGCTTCCTGTTTGGCAAGGTAGGAATAGAAAAACCAAAGCCCTACCAATATAACGGCAAGCGCAATGACAAAATAAAGGCACAGCCCGCGAAAAAAGCGCGGTTTACGCCGCGGCGGTAGCGGGTCAGGGAGCATTAACGTGGGCTCATCGTCGTCTCCCGGTACAATTACCGGCACTTCCAGTGCGGCATCTTCCACAACAATATCAGCCGTAGGCGGCGTGGTTTGTTCTAACATAACGTTCCTCCTTAAATCACGACAAAAGC
>JAZRRV010000118.1:0-1272 GCA_045651085.1 Acutalibacteraceae bacterium | reverse complement strand
TGTCTCAATGTTTTTGAATCTTTTAGGGTTGTACCATCTTAATTGTGCGGAGTTAATATAAACTTCGTTTGTTGGGTTCTTGCTATATTCTACTATAAATCCTTCCAACTGTAAAGGGCAAAACGCAATTTTGCCGTACGTAAGTACTGGTATTTTCCCGAATAATGTGTTATACTGAATAAAATCATCCACAGGAGGTGGCGCGTATGGCGTGTTTGTTGCACATTTGCTGTGCTCCTTGCTCCATTCGTTGCATTGAAGCATTGCGTGCGGAGGGGATTGAACCGGTAGGGTACTGGTACAACCCCAACATTCACCCTTACACCGAATACCGCAGCCGCAAAACCACGTTGCAGGAATACGCGCAGTCCATTAACCTGCGCCTTATCGTCAATGACGATTACGGCCTCCGCTCGTTTGTGCGTGCCATCTACCCCGCGCTGGAAGACCGGTGCGAAACCTGCTACCGCCTACGGATGGAAGAAACAGCACGCCGTGCCGCGGAGGAGGGCTTTTCCTCGTTCAGTACCACCTTACTCATCAGCCCGTATCAAAACCACGAACTGTTGGTGCGCGTTGCCGAAGAAGCCGCCGCGCATCACGGCGTGACGTTTCTTTATCGCGATTTTCGCCCCTACTTCCGCGAAGGTCAACAAGCCGCGCGGAACGGCAATTTGTATATGCAAAAATACTGCGGTTGCGTGTTTAGCGAAGAAGAACGCTATCGGCGGAAGAAATGACGGATACCGTTTCGGCAAATGGCTCTGTACTGCATACCGTCAATACATAGCCATCCATAGGGTACTCCCGCAACTGCCACGGCGAAGGCGGGCACAAAACATCGCCGCCGATTATTGGCACAGAACGCAGCCCCTGTAACCCATCGCCCCGTGCTTTTAACACGCTTTCCTTGGCGGCCCACAAACGGAAAAAGGCCGTTTGCCGCTCTGCCGCGGGGAACGAGTCTATCCACGCGCGCTCGGTGGCGGTAAAGCAACGCGCGGCCAGAGTTTGCGTATTGGCGTTGCGTATTTGTTGTATATCCACCCCCACCGGCGAACAGTCCAGCGCACACACGGCCCATTCCCCGCTGTGCGAAAGGTTAAACTCTATCGCAGGGTGTGCCGCCAACCGCGGTTTGCCGTTTGCTCCATGTTTGAGCGGCTCCTCCGCCTCGTGCAACCCCACGGTGTGCAGGCAGGCGTCCAATGCCAAACCCGCACACAAACGGCGGCAACGCTCATCCGGTTGTGCCGCAAGTCGGAGGCCAAG
>JAZRRV010000117.1:0-2984 GCA_045651085.1 Acutalibacteraceae bacterium | reverse complement strand
ACATCGCCCGCGCGTTGCTGCGGTTATTGTGGCGGCGGGTAATTCCACCCGTATGGGTGTTCCCAAGCAATTTCTCACACTGGGGGACCGCCCCGTGATTGCACACACGCTTGCCGCGTTTGAGGCATGTGGGGACATTGATGAAATCGTCGTGGTAGCGCGCGAAGCGGATACAGTGAAATTGCGCGGAATTGCAACCGATTACGGCATACATAAAGTAAAAGCCATTGTACCCGGCGGGGATACGCGCCAGCAATCGGTGAAAAACGGTGTTAGCGCGTGTGGGGAAGAGACGGCGTATTTCGCCATCCACGACGGGGCGCGTCCGCTGATAAAGCCGGAACGGATAACGGCGGTGGTGCAAGCGGCTCTACGCGACGGTGCGGCGGCGTTGGCGGTGCGCGTGAAAGACACGGTTAAGGTGGCGGACGAAAATGGTTGGGTGGTATCCACTCCTGCTCGCGCTCAACTGTGGAACGTGCAAACGCCGCAGGTGTTTGAGCGGCAGTTGTATCTGTCTGCCGTACAATACGCCGAAGAAAACGGTTTGGCGGCAACCGACGATTGCCAACTGGTGGAGGCGTTGCACCAACCGGTACGGCTGGTAGAGGGCGACTACACCAATTTGAAGATTACCACACCGGAGGACGTGCGGTGTGCGGAAGGATGGTTGGAATGAACCTGCGTATAGGGCACGGGTACGACGTGCATCGTTTGGTAACGGGGCGGCCGCTTATTTTGGGCGGAGTCACCGTGCCGTGGGACAAGGGCTTGCTTGGTCACTCGGATGCAGACGTGTTGGCGCACGCCGTGGCGGATGCTTTGTTGGGTGCCGCGGCATTGGGGGATATCGGCACGCTGTTTCCCGACACGGACCCGCGTTTTGAAGGGGCGGACAGTTTGAAATTGCTGGCCGAAGTGGTGCGCGTATTGCACGAGGCGGGATACGCGCCCGTGAATATTGATGCTACGGTGCTGGCGCAAGCTCCCAAACTAAAACCGTACATCCCCGCTATGCGGGAACGGTTGGCAGCTGCGTGCGGAATGAACGTGGCTGACGTTAGCGTGAAAGCTACCACTGAGGAGGGGCTTGGCTTTACCGGTAGCGGCGAAGGGATGGCAGCACACGCGGTGTGCTTGATTCGAGCAATTTGAGGAAGAAGAGATGGTAATGAGGTTTCGTTTTCAAAAAGCAGCGTACTCGCTTTGCGGCGAGCGCGCGGGGGTGTAACCCATGCCCCCGGGAATGGGAATGCGAGGCGGGCCGGCGCGACATCGCCCGCTCAGCGAGGAAGAAAAACAACAGGCGCCAAAATTGTCGTGGCCACTGGTTAAACGTATTTTCGCGTATTTGCTCCCGTATTGGCCGCGCTTGTTGCTGGTGATGCTGATTATTTTGTTATCCGCGGGCTTGGGGTTGTTGCCTTCCATACTTACCGGACGTATGATTGACGACGGCTTGATTGCGCAAAACTGGGCCGTACTGGTGCAGTTGATTGTGCTGTCGCTCACGGTCACTCTGGTTTCCAATTTGGTAGGTATTTTACAAAGTTATTTGAACGCCACCATTGCACAAAACATTACTTACGATATGAAAAACCAAATGTATGCTCATTTGGAAACCATGTCGCACCGTTTTTATACCGACCGCCCGCAAGGGGAACTGATTACCCGAATGACGGGGGATATCAGCGGCGTGCAATCGGTGATTGCGAGCACAATGACGGGCTTGTTATCCAACGTGGCGGTGCTGGCCACCTCCTTGGTGGCAATGTACCAAATTCACTGGTTATTGGCCACGGTGGGCGTGTTACTACTCCCGTTTTTTGTGGTCCCTGCCCGTATTGTGGCACGCTACCGCTGGAAAATCGCCTCCCGTACGCAGGAAAAATGGGACGAAATGAACCAAATCCTCAACGAAACGATGAGCGTTAGCGGGCAAATGCTGGTAAAACTGTTTAACAAGGAACAAACGGAGTACGAGCGTTTTCGTACAGTGAACGGCGAAACCCGCCGTTTGAGTATCCGCGAAACGGTGGCACACGGTTGGTTCCATATGGCGATAAGCACGTTTATTGGTATTGGCCCGTTGCTGATGTATTTGTTCGGCGGGTTGCTGATGTTGCGTTGGCCGATTGGTCCGATTATCACGGTGGGGGATATCACCATTTTGGTAACGCTGTTAAACCGTATGTTCCGCCCCGTGGATATGTTGCTGAACATCGGCGTGGACATGACGCGTTCACTCGCCCTCTTTTCCCGCATTTTTGAGTATTTGGATATGCGTCCGGAAATTGAGGATAAGCCGGATGCGGTGGAACCCGCCGCGGTGCGCGGCGATTTGTGCTTTGAACACGTGGCGTTTTCGTACCACGCCGACCAGCCGATACTGCGTGATGTCAGTTTCGCCGTAGAACACGGCAAAAGTGTGGCGATTGTGGGTACGTCCGGCGCGGGAAAAAGCACGTTAATCAGTTTAATTCCGCGGTTGTTTGACGTGAGCGGTGGCCGCATTACGGTGGACGGATACGACGTGCGCGACTTACGGTTGGCCACTTTGCGGCGCAATATCGGTATGGTAACGCAGGACACGTATTTGTTTAACGATACGCTCCGTGCCAATTTGCTGTACGCGCGCCCGGATGCTACGGATGAGGAATTAGAGGATGCTTGCCGCAAGGCGAATATTCACGATTTTATTGTGGGATTGCCGCAGGGGTACGATACCGTGGTAGGGAATCGCGGGTTAAAACTTTCCGGCGGTGAAAAGCAGCGGGTATCGCTGGCACGGGTCATTCTCAAAGACCCGCCCATTCTGTTGCTGGATGAGGCAACGTCTTCGTTGGATTCCATCTCGGAAAGCCACATTCAAGACGCTATTCAACCGTTGTTGCGCAATCGCACCTCGTTGGTGGTGGCGCATCGATTGTCCACCGTGTTATCGGCGGATGAAATCTTGGTGGTGGAAAACGGCGTGATTGCGG
>JAZRRV010000116.1:0-4544 GCA_045651085.1 Acutalibacteraceae bacterium | reverse complement strand
AAGCATCCAGTATCGGTTGCTTTTCCTCCGCTGGGGCAGGCAAACAGTCGGAAATCAAATCGGCCAACAACACGGCACTTTTCGTGCCGGCCACACGGCGGCGGGGATCCTCGCTACTTTCACCGGACAAAGAGGCATACTGTTCAAAATACGTGCAACACTGCCGGCGATACGCCGCTTCCGACGCAGCATCGGTCAGCGGACGGGTCAAGCACTCCTTAACCTCTACCATACACACCGGCTCGGTCTGCACCACGGTGCGAATACGCGCACGATACTGTGCCTCCACCAAAACACGCAGGGTGTTGGAGGGCATACGCAGAACTTGGCGTACGCGGGCTACCACACCCGTTTTACACAAAGCATCAATGGCAGGGTCTTCCTCATTTATGTCCTTTTGCATCACCAAAAACAAGCATTGGTCAGTAGACATACATTCCTGAAGTGCCGCTACGGATTTTTCGCGCCCCACATCCAACGTTACCGTGGTTTGCGGAAACACCGCTAACCCGCGCAATGCCAACAACGGCAAAGTAGAAACGCGGGCCAGCCGTTTTTGTATAGAACTCATGGTTATTGTCACTCCTGTGTTAAGCGGCGCGTAGCCGCTATCACCAAAAAATGTACAAAAAGTCAGCAACCGGCGCATACTTGCAGTCGACTGCTGACCAGTATTTCAGTAATTACGCCGTCACCTTGCGTCGGGGTGCTTTCTTCCCCGGCGTTTTAATACGGGTGGGCTTTTTCTCCGGATTTTTAATCAACTCCGGAGCGACACCGTCCTCCACGCACGCGCGGGTGATGATGACTTTCTCCACCGTGTAGTCGGTGGGCAATTCAAACATCAAATTCGTCAGCAATTCTTCCATTACCGACCGTAAACCACGGGCACCGGTGTTGCGCTTCATGGTTTTCTCCGCCACGGCAGCCAACGCTTCCGGCTCAAACACCAGTTCCACACCGTCCATATCCAGCAAACTGGCATATTGCTTGAGCAACGCGTTGCGCGGACGGCTTAGTATCGCAATCAGCGCTTCGGTATCCAGCGGTTGCAGCGCCGTAATCACCGGCATACGACCGACCAGTTCGGGAATTAACCCGAATTTAATCAAATCCTGCGGTACCACTTGGCGGTACATTTCGCCCTGATTCAGTTCTTTTTTGGATTTCACTTCGTTGCCAAAGCCCATCGCACCCGAGGCAACCCGCTTTTCCACAATTTTTTCAATCCCGTCAAAAGCGCCACCCAAAATGAACAAAATATTGCTGGTATCAATTTGAATGAACTCTTGCTGCGGGTGCTTACGCCCACCACCGGGAGGTACGTTGGAGATAGTGCCTTCCAAAATTTTAAGCAACGCTTGCTGAACGCCTTCGCCGCTCACGTCACGCGTAATCGAGGGGTTTTCACTGCGCCGCGCAACTTTATCAATCTCATCCACGTAAATAATGCCGCGTTGAGCGCGCTCCACGTTCCCCTCGGCCGCCTGAATTAAGCGCAACAGGATGTTTTCCACGTCTTCGCCCACGTAACCCGCTTCGGTCAACGTGGTGGCATCCGCAATGGCGAACGGCACGTTCAGCGTTTTAGCCAACGTTTGCGCCAATGCCGTTTTACCCACACCGGTAGGGCCCAGTAACAACACGTTACTCTTGCCGATTTCCACGTCATTGTCTTTGCGCATAAAAATACGCTTGTAATGATTGTACACCGCAACCGACAAGGCAATTTTTGCATCGTCCTGCCCAATCACATATTCATCCAGCGATTGCTTGATTTCCTTGGGCGTAGGCAACGTAAACGAATCCTGTGAATCCAGCGACCGTTTGGCAAAGTGCGAACCGTCCTCCAAAATCTCGGTGCACAGTTCAATACACTCGTTGCAAATATATACGCCGGGGCCGGCAATCAAGCGGTATACTTCATCCTGCGCCTTGCCGCAGAATGAGCAACAAATGGAACGGTTATCGTCGTTCTTCGGCATCTAGGTCCTATCCTTTCCCTCAGTTATGCGCGCTTTTCAATCACTTTGTCAATCAAACCGTATTTCACGGCATCTTCCGCGGTCATCCAGTTATCGCGGTCGGTATCCTTTTCAATCACCTTAAGCGGCTGACCGGTCATTTGCGACAACAAGGTGTTCATACGGTTGCGGATAAACAAAATATGCTCCGCTTGAATTTTAATGTCGCTGGCCTGACCTTTCGCACCGCCAAGCGGCTGATGAATCATAATCTCGCTGTTGGGCAACGCCAAGCGTTTGCCTTTGGCGCCCGCCGCCAGCAAAAACGAACCCATACTCGCCGCCATACCAATACAAATGGTGGACACGTCGCACTTGATAAACTGCATCGTATCGTAAATAGCCATACCGGCAGAAATGGAACCACCGGGCGAGTTGATATACAAATGGATGTCCTTGTCGGGGTCTTGCCCCTCCAAATACAACAATTGTGCCACCACCAACGAGGCCGTCGCATCGTTCACCTCATCCGACAACATAATAATACGGTCGTTCAGCAAACGCGAAAAAATGTCGTAACTACGCTCGCCGCGGCTGGTTTGTTCCACCACGTAAGGTACCAAACTGCTCATCACACTCATTCCTTTCCCCGATAATGGTATTCACCCGTTCCCCAAGATATACGCAGGTTAGCAGCGGTGTATACAGCTGCTAACCTCTACCGCTTTAGTATAGAGCGATTGCGTGGGGTTTAATCCTCTTTTTCCTTTTTGGCTGCCGCCTTGGCTTTGGTGGGCGCAACCGCGTTGGCTTTTATCACGTCCATCGCTTTTGCCACCGCCAAATCGCCGCGCAAGCTGGATTCGGGAATCAACGACTTAATCTTCTCAAGTTCCATAGAATACTGGTCGGCATATTTTTGGAACTCGGCTTCCACTTCCTCGTCGGTGGGCTGCAAGTTTTCCAGCGCCGCCACCTTCTCCAAAGCCAAACGGATTTTTACCGAGCGCACTGCCTGCTCACGGAATCCGTTGCGGAAGTTTTCCATATCCATACCCGTGTACTGCATATACGTATCCAGATTCAATCCTTGCATCTGCAATTGGTAGCCGAAATCCTGCACACTTTCGTTAATGCGGTTTTCGTACATTGCTTCCGGAATCTCGCCTTGCACGTTTTCGCACAGTTGCTCCAGCAACTCGGTTTCATACGCTTCGTTGGCGGCTTTCTCCTTCTGGGCCTTCAATTTCGCCTTGGTATCGGCTTTCAGTTCGTCCAGCGTATCAAACTCGCTGCAATCCTTGGCAAAATCGTCGTTCAGTTCCGGCAATTCCTTAAACTTTACTTCGTGCAATACGCACTTGAACACCGCCGGCTTACCCGCCAATTCCTTGGCGTGATACTCTTCGGGGAACGTTACGTTTACGTCAAACGCTTCTTCCGGCTTTTTGCCGACAATCTGGTCCTCAAAGCCCGGAATAAACTGACCGGAACCCAGCACCAACGAGAAGTTTTCGGCTTTGCCGCCTTCAAACGCCACGTCGTCTACGTAGCCGTCAAAATCGAACACAACCGTGTCGCCCTCCGCGGCGGCGCGGTCTTCCACCGTTACCAAGCGGGAGTTACGCTCCTGCATTTTGGCCAATTCGGCTTTGATTTCATCCTCTTTAACGCTTACGGCCTTTTTCTTGGCTTTCAAGCCCTTGTACTCGGTTACTTCAATTTCGGGCTTTACTGTAATAACCGCCTTAAACACCAGGCCCTCTTTGCCCACAGAAACCACATCAAGGTCCATTTTATCTTCCACGTACTCGTAGCCGGATTCGCGAATTGCTTCGTCCAACGCCGTGGGATACAAATCGTTCACCGCGTCTTCATAAAACACGCCGGTGCCGTATATCTTCTCCACAATAGCGCGGGGGGCTTTGCCCTTGCGGAAACCGGGAACGTTAATTTTGCCGACGTTTTTACGATACGCCGCCGATACCGCCACCTCAAACGCCTCTGCGCCGACCTCGACCTCCAACTCTACACGGTTGGTGTCCACTTTAGTTGCTTGCTTTAATGCCATGTTGGTTGCCTCCTACGATTTCTAAATCCTAAAATACAAAGAATGTATTATAAATACAAGTTATTGTACCATATCTTGCGGGAAATTTCTACTATATTTTGATTTTTTTCGCAAAAAACAGATATTTTTTACCCCGGAATGTGCAACGGGCAAAACGAAAGGGCATCGCACGAAGTAAGCGTAAAGTGAATACCGTCCCATTCGCCTTGAAATGCCTGACGAATTCCCGCTCCGTGCACGTGTCCGTAATAGCAACGGCGTACCGGCGTATCCCGCAATACCGCCAACAATTCCTCGCACGCACGCCCGTCAAACAACGGCGGGTAATGCAAAAACACCACCGGCTCCAAACCGGTACGCAACGCGGCGTCCAGCGAGGTTTTTAACCGCGCCGCCTCACGCGCCATAATTTTGGCGTTGTCGGGCTCGCTTTCATCATAAAACCAACCGCGCGTGCCACACACGGCAAAACGGTTGTCCACCGCTACCGCATCGTTGTGCACAATGGT
>JAZRRV010000115.1:0-2122 GCA_045651085.1 Acutalibacteraceae bacterium | reverse complement strand
CGCTTGGCCTCCGACTTATGCCGTTACCACTGCCTTTTCGAGGTATTGTGTGAACCAGTGGGGGGTGGACCTCGGCACGTCTTCCGGCTACCTGCTCACCGCCACCATTGCCGCTATTGCGGCTTTTGTGCCGTTGGGTTTTTTATCGGGAAAAGTGGGGCGCAAAAACGCCGTGTTGCTCGGCATTGCGCTTATGACCGTTTGCTATGCGGTGGCGTTCTTCATTACCCGTGAAACGCCGGTAATGTATTTGATATTTGCACTGGTGGGTATCGGTTGGGCATCCATTAACGTTAACTCATTCCCTATGGTGGTGGAGATGTGTCGTGGCTCGGACGTGGGAAAATACACCGGATTGTATTACACGTTTTCTATGGCGGCACAAATCACCACCCCGTTGCTGTCCGGTTTTTTGATTGACAAATTGGGGTTTGGGTATGCGGTGTTGTTCCCGTATGCGGTATTGTTTTCGGCATTGTCGTTTGTTACGATGCTGTTTGTCCGCCACGGCGATGTTAAACCGCAAGCGCCTGCCTCGCTGATAGAATCGTTTAATACGGAGGACTAACTATGGTGATAGCACTGTGCGTAACGGTGGGATTGGTGCTGTTCGCGCTGTGGATGTGGCGTCCATCGTGGCGGCGCCATCCCGACCGACACGTGTGGGAGGGGCAATATGTGGCGCATCGCGGGTTACACGGGCTAGCGCCGAATACGCCCGAAAATTCTATGGCGGCGTTTCGCGGCGCGTTGGAACACGGCTTGGCGATTGAAACGGATGTTCACCTCTCGGCGGATGGGGAAGTGGTGTTGTTCCACGACGATGACCTAACCCGTATGTGCGGGGTGGAAGGCACGCCGGAGACGTCAACGTTAGCAGAACTTAAACAATTGCGTTTGGCGGGAACAGAGGAGACAATCCCCACCCTGCGTGAACTGCTGGAACTGGTAAATGGTGCGGTGCCGCTGTTAATTGAGATAAAGTGCCGCCCGGGTATGCCGTGTGCGGCGTTGTGCCGCGCCGTGGACCGTCTGCTTTCGCAGTATGAGGGCGTATATGCCATTCAGTCGTTTTATCCGCCGGCCTTGTGGTGGTATCGTTGGCATCATCCCAATGTTTTTCGCGGGCAGTTGTCTGCCGGGTTTTACAAAGACAAACCACATATGCGTGCGTTGGGGTGTTTGGTGTTTAATTGGTTAAGTCGTCCGGACTTTATCTCTTACGAGCACGAAACCGTCTCACACCCGTGCCGGCGGTTGTGCAGCCGAATGGGCGCTTATCTGTTCGGGTGGACGTTCCGCACGCCGGGGGCCGTTGACAAAACACAGTTTTGTACCTACATTTTTGAAGGGTTTATTCCTGAAACTGATAAAAAGAAGGGTGAGCCATAATGGAAAAATGGCACATCATTGCCCGAATTCACAACGATTTTACGGACAAATTCGGTATTCCGCGCCAAAGCGGATTGGTGTCGGAATTGCCGTCGCTCATTGTATTTGAAGAACCGTTCCGTAATCGCGATGCTCTGCGTGGGATTGAGGACTATTCGCATTTGTGGCTGTTGTGGCAGTTCACGCAGGCGCAGCGCGAGACGTGGAGCCCCACCGTGCGTCCGCCGCGATTGGGGGGCAACCGCCGCATGGGAGTGTTTGCTACGCGGTCCCCGTTTCGTCCTAATCCCATTGGGTTATCTTCAGTTTCTTTGTTGGGCGTGGAACATACGGCAGAATACGGTACGGTATTGCGCGTGGCGGGAGCGGATTTGTTGAGCGGTACGCCGATTTTGGACATCAAACCGTATTTGGCGTATACCGATGCGCATCCCGAAGCAGTGGGCGGGTTTGCCGATGCGTTTGTGGGATACGGGCTAACCGTGCAGTGCGCAGAGGAGTTGATGGCGCGCCTACCTGCCGAAAAGCGCGATTCTTTGCTCGCGGTATTGCGGCAGGACCCGCGCCCCTCATATCAGCACGACCCCGAACGCGAATATGCTATGGATTTTGGCGGTTACACCATACGGTTTCGGGTAGCGGAAAGCACATTAACGGTGGTGGATATCACAACATAAACAACAAGCAGATCGGGCATTTGGGCCGGCCGGGTACTATTTTTTTTAAGTAT
>JAZRRV010000114.1:0-6351 GCA_045651085.1 Acutalibacteraceae bacterium | reverse complement strand
ACAGTCATCCTCTCTTATTTTTTGACATTTGCTTAAGACACCGGGGAGATGTTGACAAAAAGGTCAACATAACTGTTGAACATTATACCAAATTTTTCTGAAAAAGAAAAGTAATTTTTTATATTTTTTTATTTTTATTATTTTTGCCAGTATTTTCGCAGAAAAAAGCCGTTTACTTGTGGAATGTTTGGTACACACCGTACCGCAACGAAAAAAGTTTGAAAGTGTAAAACAAGAAAACGAGGTACACCCCCACGGGCAAACCTCGTTTTTGTACTTTATCAAAATGCTTATTGCACGTTTGAAAATTCCGCTACCAGCGGCAACGACGGCACCGAAAGAGAAAGCGGATACCCTGTTTTTTCATCAAACACTACCGTGTATTCGCCGTTTTCGCCGTTGCCGTTTACCGTGAGCGTGCCGTTTTCGGCATTGCGCTTTCCTTCGCCCCGCCGCACCGTGTCAAATACTGCCAGCAACTCCTCGCCAAGGGCGCTCTCCGGCACGGTGGCAGGGTCCACCGAAAAGGAGAGTCCGTACATCGACAGCGTTACCTCTTCGCCGTTCCAACGGGCGGTAAGCCCGTTCAAAGTGGATGGTTCGTGGAATTCCAGCGTAAGCGCTCCCGCCGTTTCACGGGTTAGCGTTGCCTGTATGGGAATATCGCGATACGTTGCCTGCACCGTGCAGGTAAATCCTTCGCTGACGGGTTCGGTGGGCGGGCGCTTTACGGCGCACCCTGCCAGCAATACTATGGCGCATACCAAACACACCGCTACACGGCGCATTTCCCATCACTCCAAGCGTTCCAGTTTCAAAAACAGTCCGCCCAGCTCGTCAAGCATATCCGAAGGCAACATCGCGTGTTGGGAGAGGCGTGCCGCCGCCGCGTCACCCGCTGCACCGTGCAAATATACACCGACACGGGCGGCATCCCACGGGGTTAGCCCTTGTGCGAGCAAACCGGCAATCATACCCGCCAGCACGTCGCCGCTTCCGCCCACCGCCATACCGGGGTTTCCGGTTGTGTTAACCCATACCTCGCCCGTTGGCGAAGCCACTACCGTGCCGTGCCCCTTGAGCACCACGGTGGCACCGTAGCGTTGTGCGGCTTGCTTGGCGACCTGCTCACGGTTGTTTTGAACGTCGGCAACCGTGCACGCCAGCAACCGCGCCAATTCCAGCGGATGCGGAGTCAGTATGAGCGGTGCGTGAACTGTTTCTAACATAGGTATATGCCGCGCGGCAATATTTATACCATCCGCATCCAAAACGGTGGGGCATTGCGCCTCGCACAACAAGGTTGCAACCAACTCCGCCGCTTGCGTACTTTGCCCCAACCCGCAACCGCAGAGCAGTGCCGTGGCTTTACGCAACCGCGGCATCAACGTGGCAGCGGCCTTTACCCCGCCTTCGGCATACGGCGCAAACACGGCTTCCGGCAACGAAACCGCGGTAATGGGATAAACGGATTCCGGCACCGCCGACACCACCAAACCCGTACCGCAACGCAACGCCGCCTTAGCCGCCAGCACCGCCGCACCCGCCATGCCGTAACTGCCGCATACCGACAGTAACGTGCCATACGTTCCTTTATGGCTGTCCGCCTCCCGTGCCGGAAAACAGCGCCGTAATTCGTGTTGTTCCATTGCTTTTCCCCCTTAATTCCGTAGCAGAAAACGCGGATGTCCCAAAAGACACCCGCGCTGTTTGTTTATTTTTCCCACTCGCTTTGCAACAAACGCGGCAACGCCTTGCCAAACGATTCGTGTACCCGCTCATTCGGTTGAAAAATGACCAGCGTATGCCCCCGCTTTTTACTGCGGTAACTAAAACAATACAATCCATCCTCTTTTTCAGACGGGGCGGCCATTACCAAGCGGTCCACCTGCCGACCTTGCCATTTTTGAGGGTCGTACCGACCGGCACTTTCCAACTTGCCAAGCGCAACCGAAACCACCCGTTCCCGCTTGCGGCGAGCCACGATACGGTCGATATCGATATCCCCATTGGTAATGCAATATTCGTATTCAATATTCATTCCGGAAAGCAACCACCACATACCGGCGCCGATGGGTAACAACAGAATAAAAAACAACGACGTGACAAACACCAACAAAAACCCCAGCAACAACGCGCAAAGTGCCATAAGGAGCACCGCACACACGACCTGCGCCGGTGTTTTTTTACGCATAATAATCTGTTCCACAAACGTATCCAACTTCGTCACACCTTTCTTTGTCTTCAGTATACACGAGCGCGGCACAAAAATCAATCCGTTTGCGCCTTAAAAAACGAAACAACCGCTTCTGCGGCGGGACGCGTCATTCCTTTAACGGCCGCCAGTTGCTCCACCGTGGCGTTGCGCACGGCGGTTACCGAGCCAAAATGCCGCAACAGCAACGCGGCACGCTTTTCGCCCACACCGGCAATGCCGGTTAACGTACTGCCAATCACCCGCCGCCGCTTTTGCCGATGATATCCAATGGCAAAGCGGTGCACTTCCTCTTGAATGGACGATGCCAAGGTGAATGCCGCGCGGCGCCCTTGAATGGCAATCTCCCCGCCCTCGGCGGTAATCGCACGCGTACGGTGGTGACCATCCTTAACCAAACCGAATACCGGAATACCGTAGCCAAAACTATCCACCAGCGGTTTTACCGCCTCTAACTGTCCACGGCCGCCGTCCAGCAAAATCAAGTCGGGCAATTCGCCGAACCCGTCCCCGTCGTCTTGGTGTTGAGCGTATTCCCGCAAGCGGCGGTCCAGTACCTCGCGCAGACACGCGCAGTCGTCTTGCCCTTGTACCGTGCGAATGGCAAAACGTCGGTAATCCTTGCGAGACGGCTTGCCGTTGCGAAACACCACCATAGCGCCCACCACGTCCGTACCGCCGGTGTGGGAAATATCGTAACTTTCAATACGCGTCGGTGTTGCGGCAAGCCCCAACAACTGCCGCAATTCCTCCAACGCGGTAACGTCGCGCCCGCCGGTTTCCAGTTGCCGCGCCACGCGTTCCGCCGCGTTATCACGGCACATTGTGAGCAGTTGCGCCTGCTCACCCCGCTGAGGAAACACCAATTTCACCGCATAGCGTGCGCCTTGCGCGGCGGCGCGCTCGGTCAACCAGCGTTCCAGCAAGTCAACATCCTCTACGGGGCCATCCATCACAATGCGCGGGGGTATTCCCTCCCGCATAGCGTAATACCGCCGCAAAAATTCCGCGGCGGCGGCAGGGCGGTCGTCGGGTGCGTCCACCAAAAAATCTTCGCGGTCGCTGAGTGCTCCGCCCGTGAACCGAAACACCTCAAAACACGCAGTTTCGCCCGCTTGTGCCATAGCAATAATATCTTGCCGCGGCACGCGAGAATGCACCACCTTTTGTTTTTCGCCCAGCTTGTCCAATGCACGAATACGGTCGCGCAGACGCGCCGCGGTTTCAAAATCCAGTGCCTCGGCGGCGGCGTTCATTCGTTGTGTAAGCAACGCGCTCAGCTTGGCGCTTCCCTGCGTTAAATACAGCACGGCTTGCTCCACTCGCTCGGCGTAATCGGCCGCTGACACGCGGCCCGTACACGGTGCGCAACATAGCCCAATGTGATGATTAAGGCACGGGCGCTCCTGCCGTTTCCCCTGCCCCAACGGCTTTTTACACGTAGCGAGTTGAAACAACCGATTCACCTCGTCCACCGCCTGCCGCAACACATACGAACTCATATACGGACCGATATACCGCGCCCCATCCTCTGCCCGTTGCTTTACTTCCGTAATGCGGGAATAGGGTGGCGGCGATATACGGATATAGCGATACCCTTTATCGTCTTTTAGCAAAATATTATACTTGGGTTCGTACTGTTTAATTAAAGAACATTCCAGCACCAGTGCCTCAAATTCGCTGCCGGCAACAATGTAGTCAAACCGCTCCACGCGGCTGACCATTTGCCGCACCTTTTCCGTTTGGTGCGCATCGGTGCCGAAATACTGGCTGACACGGTTGCGAAGCACCTTTGCCTTGCCGATATAAATAATGGTGCCGCGGCTATCCTTCATTAAATACACGCCCGGTTGCAACGGCAAAACCATTGCCTGCCGACGCAATTCCTTAATTTTTTCCGTCACCGTGTCACCCCCTGTTCAAAACACAAAAGCGCAGTCGCGTGATGCAACTGCGCCCCGAGGATTGCGCCGCACGGCGCAACCCCTTGTCATTCGTCTTTCTTATTCGGAGAAACCCGAATCAACAAGCGCTACCAGCGCATCGACCGCCGCTTCTTCGTCACTGCCATCCGCCGTGATACGGATGTTCGTGCCGCCGACAATACCCAACGACAATACGCCGAGCAAACTCTTAGCGTTAACGCGGCGCTCCTCCTTTTCCACCCAGATGGACGACTTAAATTCGTTCGCCTTCTGAATAAAAAACGTGGCGGGGCGAGCATGTAAACCTACCTGGTTTTGCACCAGTACCTCTTTAACGTACATACGAATACTCCCTCTCATCGCTTACGCGGTCATTTGTTGACAAGCTATCTAACAGGATATTACATATTATACCACAAACCGCCGCCGGGTCAAACAAATTTGCAAAGAAACTTTTACCGTTTTCTCATTTTTGGCTGCCTGCCCTATTTTGAAAAAATGGGTTGTCCCGAATTTGGGCATTTTGACAATAACGGTGAATAACTTTTAGTCAACTTGGCGGTCTTCCTGCGCCATACGCCGCTTTTCTTCTTCTAAAAACCGTTGTTCTGCGGGCGTGAGTTCTGCGTTTTCTAACATATCGGGGCGGTGGTGTAGGGTGCGGAGTAACGATTGCTCCCGCCGCCACGCCGCAATGTTGGCGTGATGGCCGGTAAGCAGCACATCCGGCACGGCGCGACCTTCCCACACCGCCGGCCGAGTGTATTGCGGGTATTCCAGCAACGAGGAAAAATGGCTTTCCTCCGTAAAACACTGTTCGTCCGACAACACGCCCGGAATCATCCGTGCCACGCAATCGGTCAGCACCAATGCCGGTAATTCGCCACCGGTAAGCACGTAATCCCCAATGGAGATTTGCTCATCCACCAGTTCTTCCAACACGCGTTCGTCCACGCCCTCGTAGTGCCCGCACAACAAGCACAAATCCGGCAACTGTGCCAGTTCCCGCGCGCGCTGTTGCGTAAGCGTGGTTCCCTGCGGTGACAGATACACCAAATGCGGGCGATGCCCCAACTCGGCACACACGGCGCGATAACAATCGGCAATGGGCTGAGCAAACATCACCATACCCATTCCACCGCCGTAGGGGTAATCGTCCACCTGTTTTTGACGGTTTTCGGTATAGTCCCGAATTTGATGAAACCGTAAATCCAACAATTCCCGCTGGCGCGCACGACCGATAATACTTTCGGACATCATACGGTCGCACGCTTCGGGAAACAAAGTTAATACGTCAATTCTCATTCGTCAAACAATCCCAACATCGGAAAAATTCGTATCTCGCCGCCATCCACATCCACCCGACGAATTACCGCAGGAATGGCCGGCAGCAACACTTCGCGACCGGCGGGGGTGCGCAGATGGTATACATCGTTAGAGCCGGTATGACTGACATCCGTGCAAACGCCGTACACCTCGCCCGTATCGTCGTCCACCACCGAAAGACCGATAAGGTCACAAATAAAATAGCGCCCTTTTTCCAGCTTTACATCGTTTCGGTCCAAATACAGCATTTGCCCGCGCAGCGCGACAGCGGCCTCCACCGTATCAATGCCGTCCAGTTTGATGAGGGCTATGTTTTTGTGCGTGCGCGCACGCACGCGCACCGCGCGGCGCCCTTCGTCAAAATACAATTTGCGCAAACCGGCCAGCACCTCCGGTGTGTCACATTCCGGACGCACCCGAACCTCACCGCGCACGCCGTGGGTGCCCACAATCTCACCGGCTTCCAAATACCGTTGCTTCGGCATAGAACTCCTCCGTTCGAAAAGACCTCTCACAGCAAACTGTGAGAGGTTCTTCGATTAATCGTCAATCTCAACCGCTACTTTGATGTCACGGCGGGACGCAGCAGCACGCATCACGGTGCGCATTGCCTTGGCAATGCGCCCTTGTTTACCGATAACGCGACCCATATCGTCCGCCGCCACACGCAGATGGAACGTGACCGTGCCATCTTCCTGCGGTTCATCCTGTGTGACCGTAACCGCCGCGGGATTGTCTACCAAACCACGGGCAATGGTCAACAGCAATTCTTCCATACTTGTCCTACCTTTCGCTGTTGCTGGTAAAGCGGTTTACATACCGACTTTTTTCAGCAGCGCCTTCACGGTATCGGTGGGCTGGGCGCCGTTCGCAATCCATTTTTGC
>JAZRRV010000113.1:0-1069 GCA_045651085.1 Acutalibacteraceae bacterium | reverse complement strand
GCACCGGAGAACTCTCCGGTGCTTTTTATTTCTCTATTTTGCGCAAAAACGCGGTAAAATACGGCGGCAGCGGGCTGTCAAACGCCATCCACTCGCCGGTGGTGGGGTGCACAAACCCAATGTGCCGCGCGTGCAAACATTGCCCGCCAAGTTCTGCGGGTTGCTTAGCACCGCCATACACCGTATCCCCCGCCACGGGGTGCCCCAAATACGCCATATGTACGCGAATTTGGTGGGTGCGCCCCGTTTCCAGCCGCAGGCGCACGTGCGTGTAGCCCGGGTACTCCCCCAGCACGGTGTAATGCGTCACCGCGGGCTTACTGCCGCGGTCGGTCACCGCCATTTTTTTGCGATGCACGGGGTGCCGCCCAATGGGCGCGTTCACCGTTCCCTCCCGCTCGCGCAGATGGCCAACCACCACCGCCTCATACTCGCGGGTAAAACTGTGCGCCGCAATCTGTGCCGCCAGCCCTTGATGAGCCGCGTCATTTTTTGCCACAATTAGCAACCCGCTGGTATCCTTGTCAATGCGGTGCACAATGCCGGGGCGCAACACCCCGTTAATGCCGGATAACCCTTGCGGGCAGTGCGCCAGCAACGCGTTCACCAGTGTGCCGTCGGGGTTGCCGGCGGCGGGGTGCACCACCATCCCCTTGGGCTTGTTCACCACCAGCAAGTCGTCGTCCTCATACACCACGTCCAGCGGAATATCCTGCGGCTCGGCGGTGCAGGGTTGCGGCTCGGGCGGCGTTACGGTAACGCAGTCCCCCTCGCACAAACGGGCGCTTTTTGCAAGCGCCCGTCCGTTTAATACCACGTGTCCCCCGTCCATCCATTTTTGCACGGCGGCGCGGGTCACGACAAGCGCCTCCGCCAAAAAACGGTCGGCGCGCGCCCCGTCACCCTCGGGGGGGATTGTCAGTTGAATCGGTTGCATACGCACCCTCCGTAGCCGGCTTTTCCTCATAGAAAAAGCAGAAAAAGATAAGCAACAGCACAGACCCCACGACCACGCAACAGTCCGCCAGATTAAACACGGGAAAATTCATAAAGGTGACTTTCAAAAAAT
>JAZRRV010000112.1:0-3609 GCA_045651085.1 Acutalibacteraceae bacterium | reverse complement strand
GGACAGCTGTGGGCGGCGAGACAATGCCCATTGAAGTGGCGGTTATGGACGGCACCGGGAAGGTGCAGTTAACCGGCTCGCTGGGGGACGTGATGAAAGAGTCCGCCCGCGCCGCGCTTAGTTACGTGCGTTCGCGCGCCGACCACTGGAACATTGCGGCGGACTTTTACAAAACCAAGGACATTCACATTCACGTACCGGAGGGTGCAGTGCCCAAGGACGGGCCTTCCGCCGGTGTGACGATGGCAACGGCCATGGTATCGGCGCTTACCGGTACACCCGTGCGGCACGACGTGGCAATGACCGGCGAAATTTCTTTGCGCGGCCGCGTGTTACCCATTGGCGGGTTAAAGGAAAAGACAATGGCGGCGTACCGCCACCACTTTACCACGGTTGTGATTCCGCAGGCAAACGAACCGGATTTAGCCGAATTGGACGAAGTGGTAAAAACGAATTTGCGGTTTGTAACGGCGCAAACCATGGATACGGTGATTGAAACCGCTTTGGCGGTGCAATGATAAGGAGGCGGAGGCGACTTTGAAAATTGAATCGGCACAATTTGAATTGTCGGTGGGTTTGGGTAGCCAGTTGCCCCCGTGTGTGTTGCCGGAAATTGCGGTTTCGGGTCGTTCCAACGTGGGGAAATCCTCGCTGATTAACAAATTGCTTAACCGCAAGGCGTTGGCACGCACCAGCGCCACACCCGGAAAAACCATTACCGTAAACTTTTATCGGTTGGATACGTTGCGGCTGGTGGATTTGCCGGGGTACGGATACGCTAAACTTTCCCACGCGGAAAAACAACGGTTTTCCCGCACTATTGGCCAGTATTTTGAGGATGAGCGTGACCTGCGCTTGGTATTGCAACTGGTGGATATGCGTCATCCGCCAACGGTGGATGACCGACAAATGTTGCAATATTTAACGGAAAACGAGATGCCGTTTTTAGTGGTGCTTACCAAGGCGGACAAGCTGAACGTAACCCAGCGTCGCGAACGGCTGGCGGCTTTTGCGGAGGAGTTCGCTGCGTACGAGGGTTTGCAGTATCTTCCGTTTTCTGCCACAACCGGCGAGGGCGTGGAAGAATTGCGAAATATTTTATGCGAAGTTACCGAATGTGTAGAGGAGGATGTGGAATGAACGTAACAGGAAAGCGGGAGTATGCTACTCCGGAATTGACGGTATTATCGTTAACCGTGGAAGAACGGCTTTCGTCAATACCGACTACGATGGCGGAAGATGACCCCACGCCACTGACAGATGATAGTTATTACTGGACACCGTGGGGCTGAAAATCGGTGTATTTTGCGCAAGACAAGGGTATACTAAATGCGGCAGGTGAGAGCACCCGCCGCATTTTTAGTTGAGGGAGGTATACCGATATGGAAAACACTTGGAAAGAGAACAAAGCTATCCAGTGCACCGTGGAGCAGTGCCGCTACCATTGCACGGAGGGCAACTATTGCTCGTTGGATTGTATTCGCGTGGGTACGCACGAAAGCAACCCTACCGACGTTCAGTGTACGGATTGCCAATCGTTTGAGTGCAAATAAGCAGGGACCTTCCGGATGCTTAAAAAGCGGGAGAAACCATTGGTTTCTCCCGCTTTTACTGTGTGAATAACAAGTTATGCAAGCAAATCCTTCATCGTGTATAATCCCGCGGGTTTGCCGCACAGGAACAATGCCGCGTTGATGGCGCCGCAGGCAAAAATCTCTTTGGACATAGCGGTGTGCGATAACGTAACGCATTCGTCCCGACCGGCAAACAGCACTTCGTGCTCGCCCACGATGGTACCGCCGCGAACGGAACTGAACCCAATTTCGTGTGGGTCACGCTTTTCGCGGGTGGCGTGGCGGTCATACACGTATTTAGGGGTGTAAGGCAACCCCTCGGACACCGCCTGCGCCAGCAACAAGGCCGTGCCGGACGGGGCATCAATTTTTTGGTTGTGGTGTTTTTCGATGATTTCCACGTCAAAGGAACCGCCGAGAACGGCCGCGGCTTTCTTAGCCAATTCCGCCAGCAAGCTCACGCCCAACGACATATTGGCGCTGGAAAACACCGGAATATGCGCGGCAGCCGCTTGAATTTTTTGCAAATCCTCCTCCGACAGACCGGTGGTGGCTATGACTACCGGTAAACGGTGAGAGAGGGCATATTCCAAAATTTCGGGCAACGCCGAGGGGTGAGAAAAATCAATGAGTACATCCGACGGAATATCGCAATTGGCGGGGTTGGCGTACACCGGGTAGCCAAGGGAAGGAGCAGTACACCGGTCAAAACCAGCCACGACTTCGCAGTCGCAGCGGTCGTTGGCACAGGTGGTCACTACACGCCCCATTTTGCCGTTGCATCCGCAAATAATCAGTCTGGTCAATACAAACATCCTTTCCTTGGGGGGTTACTTTACCAGCGCATATCGCTGTAATACCGCACGCAATTTATCCGCAGCGGTCGTTTCCATGCCATATAAGGGCAGGCGGCAATCGCCCACGTTCCAACCCATTTGGTTGAGCGCCTGTTTTACCGGAATGGGGTTAACATCCCAAAACAAGGCGTTGGCTAAGTCCAAATACTCCAGTTGCAGGCGCAGACTTTCTTCGGGCTGACCGTTAAACCAAGCGGCGCACAAATCGTGCACTACGCGGGGAACCACGTTGGATAACACCGAAATGACACCCTTACCGCCCAATGCTAAGGTGGGGACGATAAGGTCATCGTTGCCGGAGTAAATGGGAATGTCACACAACGAGGCGAGCACGCTGGTTTCGGAGAAATTGCTGCTGGCTTGTTTTAACGCGTTGATTTGAGGGATTTTGTACAGTTCTGCAACCGTTTCCGGTTTGAGATTGCAACCCGTGCGGCTGGGCACGTTGTACAAAATCATCGGCAAATCTACCGAGGCGGCAATTTTGCTGTAATGCGCAATTAAACCGCGCTGGGAGGTTTTGTTGTAATAAGGGGTGACGAGCAACAAACCGTCCGCACCCATGGCGCGACATTCGCGCGACATATAAATGCAGTGCTCGGTGTTGTTGGAACCCGTGCCGGCAATAACCGGCACGCGGCCGTTGGTGTGCTCAATGGCAACACGGACGGCCTCCAAATGCTCATCATCTTCCAAAGTAGGGGCTTCACCGGTGGTACCAACGGCAATGATAGCGTCGGTTCCGTTTTCAATTTGAAAATCAATGAGTTCGCGGTACTTCTCGAAATTGATACTTCCGTCCGGATTCATAGGAGTGACGAGTGCCACCCCCGCGCCGGTAAAGAGAGCCGGTTTACTCATACGGTGACCTCCTTATTAAGTTCGGGGATTTAGTTCATATAGCCCTCTGCGCACAACAGCTCGGCAAGCAATACCGCACCGCCGGCGGCACCGCGCAGCGTGTTGTGCGACAGACCGACAAACTTATAGTCGTACTGGGAATCCTCGCGCAGACGACCCAGCGAGATGGCCATGCCGTTTTCTAAACCGCGATGCAGTTTGGTTTGCGGCATATTATCTTCTTCAAAATAGTGCAAGAACTGTTTGGGTGCGCTGGGAAGATCCAATTCTTGTGCACGACCCTTAAAGGAGTTCCACACCTCGATGATCTCTTCTTT
>JAZRRV010000111.1:0-10680 GCA_045651085.1 Acutalibacteraceae bacterium | reverse complement strand
TCTGCCCCGTGTTCGTGACTTCCGCGGCATCAATGCCAACTCCTTTGATGGACGCGGCAACTACAACATGGGTAACAAAGAGCAGCTCATCTTCCCCGAAATCGAGTACGATAAAATCGACACGGTTCGCGGTATGGACATCTGCTTTGTAACGACTGCTCAGACCGACGAAGAAGCACGCGAGTTGCTCACACTGATGGGCGCTCCGTTTGCGAAATAAGGGAGGGGAAACGAATGGCTAAAACTTCTATGAAAATTAAGCAACAGCGCACGCCCAAGTTTTCCACGCAGGCGTACAACCGTTGCAAAATCTGCGGTCGTCCCCACGCTTATTTGCGCAAGTACGGCGTTTGCCGTATCTGCTTCCGGGAATTGGCCTACAAGGGCGAAATCCCCGGCGTGAGAAAAGCAAGTTGGTAAGCAATAGCTAAAAGGAGGTTGACGGAATGCAAATCACCGATACGATTGCCGATATGCTGACGAGAATTCGTAATGCGAGTTCGGCGAAGCATGATTCGGTGGATATCCCCGCTTCCAACATGAAGAAGGCTATTGCCCAGATTCTTGTTGACGAGGGATACGTTAAAAATTATCAGGTTATCGAAGATGGCAAGCAGGGCATCATCCGCATTACTCTGAAGTATCAAGGGGCTTCCAAAGCTCCGGTTCTTATGGGTTTGCGCCGTGTTTCCAAGCCCGGTTTGCGCATCTATTCCAGCAGTGAGGATATGCCGAAGGTTATGAAGGGCATTGGTACCGCCATTGTCTCCACGTCGAAAGGCGTTATGACCGACAAAAAAGCCCGCAAGGAAAACGTGGGCGGCGAAGTCCTCGCATTTGTGTGGTAAGGGGGACAATGAAAAATGTCGAGAATTGGACGGAAACCCATTACCATCCCCGCCGGTGTTCAGGTTACTCTGAAAGACGGCGTTGTGACGGCGAAGGGCCCCAAGGGTGAACTCACCCAGAAGGTACACCAAAACATCACCGTTACCATCGAGGGCAACGAGATTTTGGTCACGCGGCCCAACGATGAGAAGGAAAACCGCGCGTTACACGGCTTGACCCGTACGTTGGTCAGCAATATGGTCGAGGGCGTTGCTAACGGTTTCAGCAAGGAACTGGAAGTAAACGGCGTTGGCTACCGTGTGGCAAAGCAAGGAAAAGATTTGGTTATGAACCTCGGTTACAGCCATCAAGTAACGATGAGCGAGATTCCGGGCATTACCATTGACGTTCCCAACCCGAACAAAATCATTATCAGCGGTCCCGACAAGCAACTGGTTGGTCAGTTTGCTGCGGAAGTCCGCGAGAAGCGCCCGCCGGAGCCGTACAAAGGCAAGGGCATCAAATACGTCACCGAGCATATCCGCCGCAAGGAAGGTAAGACCGGTGCGAAGGGCAAGAAGTAAGGAGGAGTGAACCAGCATGGTCAGTAAGAAAGACAGCAACCAAGCACGGTTGCACCGTCACACTCGCGTGCGCGGTAAGATTTCCGGCACTGCCGAACGTCCCCGCCTGAACGTGTTCCGCTCCCTGAAAAACATCTCTGCCCAGTTGATTGACGATGTTAAGGGAGTCACGATTGTTTCCGCTTCCAGCACCGAAAAGGATTTCGGCGCGGCAGGCGGCAACAAAGACGCTGCCCGTAAGGTCGGCGAATTAATCGCCAAGCGTGCTCTGGAAAAAGGCGTGGAGAACGTCGTTTTTGACAGAGGCGGCTACATTTATCACGGCCGTGTTCAGGAATTGGCCGAAGGCGCCCGCGAGGGCGGCCTCAAGTTCTAAGGAAGAGGAGGAAGTACTTTGGCCAGAAGAGAAGAAATGCACGACGAGTTCAAAGAAACCGTTGTTGCCATTAACCGCGTAAGCAAAACCGTTAAGGGCGGCCGCGTGATGAAATTTGCCGCGTTGGTCGTTGTGGGCGATGGCAAGGGCACCGTGGGCTTCGGTACCGGTAAAGCCGGCGAAGTTCCGGATGCTATCCGCAAGGGCATTGAGGATGCCAAGAAGCACCTGGTTAAAATTTCTTTGAGAGGGAACACCATCCCCCACGAGATTATCGGTGCGTTCGGCGGCGGCCGTGTGCTGATGAAGCCCGCCGCTCCCGGTACCGGTGTTATCGCCGGCGGTGCGGTGCGTGCCGTGATGGAGGCCGCCGGTATTAAGGATATCCGTACCAAGGCCCTCCGCTCCAATAACCCTTATAATGTTGTCAGTGCCACGATGAGCGGCCTGATGCAGTTGCGTACCGCTGAAGAAGCGGCGGCTATCCGCGGCAAAACTGCCAAGGAAATCTTAGGTTAAGGAGGGCATACACATGGCTAAGAAGGCGAAAGAAGCGACGGTTACCGTTAAGCTGGTCCGCAGCTTGATTGGTGCGAAGAAAGACCAAATCGCCACCGCCAATTCTCTGGGCCTGCGCAAAATCGGCGACACTGTGTGCCAGCCGGCCAACGCCGCAACTCAGGGTAAGGTGACGAAGATTAACCACCTCGTCGAGGTAACGGAAGCATAACCAATTCGAGCAAGGAGGTGCGAATACTATGAAGCTGCAAGAACTCTCTCCGGCGCCCGGCTCCGTGCGGGACGTTAAGAGAATTGGCAGAGGCCACGGTTCCGGCCAAGGCAAAACCGCGGGTAAGGGTCACAAGGGCCAAAAAGCCCGTGCCGGTCGCGGTATGCAAGTTGGCTTTGAAGGCGGCCAAATGCCTCTGCAGAGACGAATCCCGAAAAGGGGTTTTGTCAACATTTTTGCAACAACCTACGCTACCATTAACGTTGCGGCGCTCAACGCGTTTGAGGACGGCACTGTGGTGGACGTGGAAGCAATGAAGAACGCCGGTCTTGTGAAAAAGACCTACGACGGCGTGAAAGTTTTGGCCAACGGCACGTTGACCAAGAAATTGACGGTTAAAGCAGCGGCCTATTCTGAAGCAGCCAAGGCAAAAATCGAGGCGGCTGGCGGAAAGGCTGAGGTGATTTGACGTGTTTCAAACGCTGAGAAACGCTTGGAAAATCACCGATTTGCGCCGTAAAATTTTGTACACGTTGTTTATTGTTCTGATTTTTCGCATTGGTTCGGCAATCACGGTTCCGTTTGTGGACGTGGAAGCGCTGACTACCGCGATAGCGAACATTGGCGGCAACGGTGCAAGCTTTATGGATTATCTGACGATGATTTCCGGTGGTGGATTTTCCGACGCCAGTATTTTTGCGTTGTCTATCACCCCGTATATCAACGCCAGCATTATCATTCAACTGTTGACGGTTGCGATTCCGAAACTGGAGCAGTTGGCAAAAGAAGGCGAAGCCGGCCGTAAGGCCTTGGGCAAAATTACCCGCTTTACAACCGTGGGGTTGGGTTTGTTGCTCGGTATTGCCTACTACTTTATGTTGCGCAACAACGCCAATTACGACAACGTATTGGTGCAAGAAGCTCGCTCCGGTTTTGGTGCGTGGTTTGCCGCCGTGGTTATTGTATTGTGCTTTGTTGCGGGCTCGGCCTTGATTATGTGGCTGGGCGAGCAGATTAACGAAAGAGGCATTGGCAACGGAATTTCCATTCTGTTGTTTGCCGGTATTCTGTCCAGCATCCCGTCGGCTGCACGCACCTTGTGGGCGTGGTTCTATGACGGCGGTATTGCGATGCTGGGTTCGGATTCTTCGGCTATTAAGAATGTCATTTTGGTACCGGTTGTTTTGATTATCTTCCTGGCGATTATTGCGTTTATTGTGTTTATGACGGACGCGGAACGCCGTATCCCCGTACAATACGCCAAGCGTGTTGTCGGCCGGAAGATGTATGGCGGGCAGAATACGTACATTCCGATTAAGGTCAATATGTCCGGCGTTATGCCGATTATTTTGGCCTCGTCGATTGTGTCGCTCCCCTCCATTTTGGCCACGTTCTTCAGCTGGAAGGACAACTGGTTCCTCAACATGTTCAAACCGGACAGTTGGGTGTACATTCTGGTGTACTTTGTGTTAATCATTGGGTTCGCTTACTTCTACGTCACGATTCAGTATAATCCGCTGGAGATGGCCAATAATCTCCGCAAAAACTCGGGGGCTATTCCGGGCTATCGTCCGGGCAAACCCACGGCGGACTACATCAAACGTGTGTTGAACAAAGTAACCCTGATTGGCGCCTTGTTCCTCGGCTTTATTGCGTTGTTCCCCAGTGTGTTCGGCAAGTTTAGCGGGTTCTACGGCCTGACTTTGGGCGGTACGTCCGTGATGATTGTTGTCGGCGTGGCGCTGGAAACGACACAGCAAATTGAAAGCCAGATGATGATGCGCCACTACAAAGGCTTCCTTGAGTAATCACTCGTTTGCTCGTATAGGTAGAAATGTGGTCTTACGCCGCTCGGCGGTAAGTGCCGGGCGGCGGGGGACCGTTTACACCGTTTGAGAGAAAGAGAGGTATATTCTATGAAGCTGATTTTATTGGGTGCGCCGGGTGCCGGCAAAGGCACACAAGCTGAGGTTATCAGCGAGCACCTGAACATTCCCACAATTTCCACGGGTAATATTATCCGGGAAGCGCTGAAAAGCGGCACGGAAATGGGCCTGAAAGCCAAAGAGTATATGGATGCCGGTCGGTTGGTTCCGGACGAGGTGGTCATTGGAATTATCCGTGACCGTCTGGCACAGGACGACTGCCGCGGCGGGTTCATTCTGGATGGGTTTCCGCGCACCATTCCCCAGGCCGAGGCGCATGACCGTATGGGCATTGTGATTGACCGCGTCATTGACATTGAGGTCGCGGACGAAACGATTGCCCAGCGTGTATCGGGCCGCCGTGTATGCCCCGCTTGCGGTGCGTCCTACCACATCGACTATAAAAAGCCGAGCGTGGAGGGCGTGTGCGACAAGTGCGGCGACACCCTTGTTCAGCGCAAGGATGACCACCCCGACACGGTTCGGGAACGCTTGCAAGTGTATCATGACCAAACGGAGCCGCTGAAAGCGTATTACCAAGCGAGCGGCAAACTGGTGATTGTGCAAGGACAGGAAGACGTGGCGGATACCACCAAACTGACCTTGGCCGCCGCCAAGCCGTAAAGTATGATTACCATTAAGAACAGCCGAGAGCTTTCCATGATGCGGGAGGCGTGTGTTATCTCGGCACGAGCGTTAAAGCTGGCCGGCGAAGCGGTGCAACCGGGCGTTACGACCGGAGAAATTGACCGATTGATTCGTCGATATATTGAAAGTCAGGGCGCCAAGCCCTCCTTTCTGGGGTACGGGGGATTCCCCGCCAGCGCCTGTATTTCCGTGAATGAGACGGTTATCCACGGCATACCGGATTCGCGCAAAATCCAAGCGGGCGACATCGTCAGTGTGGATGTGGGCGCGTATCTGAACGGTTACCACGGTGATAACGCCGCTACGTTTGCCGCGGGGGAGATTTCCGCCGAGGCACAAGGGTTGTTGGACGCCACGCGAGAGAGCTTGTACGAAGGCATTGCTCACGCGGTGGCGGGCAACCGTATCGGCGACATCGGTTCGGCCGTGCAACGGTATGTCGAGATGCGTGGTTACTCGGTTGTACGGCAGTTTGTCGGCCACGGAGTAGGCACGAATCTGCACGAAGACCCCAGCGTCCCCAACTTCGGTACACCCGGTCGCGGCCCACGGCTACTGCCGGGTATGACCTTAGCCATTGAACCTATGGTCAACCGTGGCGGTCCGGATGTTCGGATATTGAAGGACGGATGGACAACTGTCACTACCGATGGTTCTTTGTCGGCTCACTTTGAGCATACAATTGCCATCACCAACGACGGCCCGGTGATATTGACCATGCCGTAACGAGAGGGAGGAACCGACTATGTCCAAATCGGACGTTATCGAACTGGAGGGTGTCGTGGTCGAGGCGCTGCCGAATGCGCAATTTCAGGTAGAGCTTCCCAATGGCCACCAAATCCTCGCACACATCTCCGGCAAGTTGCGGATGAATTTCATCCGTATCTTACCCGGCGATAAGGTAACAGTGGAAATGTCTCCGTACGACCTCACCAAAGGTCGTATTACGTGGAGAACGAAGTAAGGTCGGGAGTCGCCGATAACGCGGGTCCGAAGACCAAAACGGTGAAAGCATAAAAGGAGGTAATTTTTTATGAAAGTCAGACCTTCTGTCAAGAAAATCTGCGAAAAATGCAAGATAATCAAGCGCAAGGGCCGCATCCTGGTCATTTGCGAAAACCCCAAGCACAAGCAGCGTCAGGGTTGGCGCCGATTCTAGCCGCCTAACGGCGGCAACACCGAAAGGAAGGATATATAATGGCACGTATTGCTGGTGTCGACCTGCCCCGCGACAAACGCGTGGAGATTGGTTTGACCTACATCTACGGTATCGGCCGTAAAACTGCGAACGATATTTTGGCCGCTTCCGGCGTGAATCCGGATACCCGTGTACGGGACCTGACGGAGGACGACGTCTCGAAGCTGCGCGAATACATTGACCATAACTGTGTCGTGGAAGGCGACTTGCGCCGTGACATCGCGTTTGATATCAAACGTTTGATCGAAATCGGTAGCTATCGCGGTCTGCGTCATCGCAAGGGTCTGCCGGTGCGCGGACAGCGCTCCAAGACCAATGCGCGTACCCGTAAGGGTCCGAAGAAGACCATTGCCAACAAGAAGAAGTAAGCAGGAGGGATATTGAGAATGGCTGCTGCAAAGACAACGGCGAAAAAAGGCACTGTCCGTCGCAAAGAACGTAAAAACATTGAGCGTGGCGCCGCACATATCCAGTCCACATTCAATAACACGATTGTGACCATCACGGATACGCAGGGCAACGCGCTTTCCTGGGCGAGCGCCGGCGAACTCGGTTTCCGCGGCTCGCGGAAATCCACCCCCTTCGCGGCTCAGACCGCTGCCGAAACCGCTGCAAAAGCGGCGATGGAGCACGGTTTGAAAACCGTTGAAGTGTATGTTAAAGGCCCCGGTGCCGGTCGCGAAGCCGCGATTCGTGCACTGCAGACCGCCGGTTTGGACGTTACGATGATTAAAGACGTAACGCCGATTCCGCACAACGGATGCCGTCCTCCCAAAAGAAGACGCGTATAACACGAGAAAGCAGGAGGTGCAACCACTATGGCAAGATATACCGGTGCGGTGTGCAGACTTTGCCGCCGCGAAGGACAAAAATTGTTTTTGAAAGGTGAGCGTTGCTACACCGGCAAGTGCGCGGTAGCGCGGCGCGCTTATGCGCCCGGCCAGCACGGCCAAGCTCGCAACCGCAAGGTTTCCGAGTACGGTAAGCAGTTGCGCACCAAGCAATATGCGAGACGTTACTACGGCGTGTTGGAAGGCCAGTTCCGTCATTACTTTGAAATGGCGACCAAAATGCAAGGCGTGACGGGTGAAAACTTGCTCGCTTTGTTGGAGTCTCGTTTGGATAACGTTGTATACCGTTTGGGCTTGGCCAGCTCGCGTGCCGAGGCGCGCCAGTTGGTAACGCAAGGCCACTTTACGGTAAACGGCCGCAAGGTCAACATCCCCTCCTTCCTGACTAAGGTTGGTCAGGTCGTGGCGGTGAAGGAAAAGAGCCGTGGATTGGATAAGGTGAAAGCCATTGTTGAAGCCAACAGTGCTCGTCCGATTCCGAAATGGTTAGAAATGAACCGTGAAGCGTTGGAAGCCAAAATTGTGGCTATGCCGGCTCGCGAGGACATTGACCTCCCCATCGAGGAAACTCTCATCGTCGAGTTGTACTCGAAATAATCGCTTGTGTCGCCTGGCAGGCGGCGCAAAACGAACAACGGTTTGGCTGTGCTTGCGGCACGGCAAACCCCATTGAATATAAGGAGGGTTTTGAATGATTGAGATTGAAAAGCCCCGCATTGAAGCATTGGACCTCGCCTCCGACGGTACATATGGCAAGTTTGTCGTAGAACCGCTGGAAAGAGGATACGGCACCACGCTTGGCAACAGCTTGCGTCGCGTACTGCTTTCCTCTTTGCCGGGCGTGGCAGTGACCTCGGTGAAAATCGACGGTGTGCTGCACGAGTTTTCCACCATTGAAGGCGTTCAAGAAGACGTTACCGAGATTGTATTAAACATCAAAGACCTTGTGCTCAAAATCAACGGCGACGGCCCGAAGACGGTTTACGTTGAGGCCGAGGGCCCGTGCGAGGTAACGGCAAGTTCTATTAAGTGCGACAGCGAAGTGGAAATCCTGCAACCCGACACCCATATTGCCACGGTGGCAGAGGGTGGCAAGTTGTCTATGGAGATTACGCTGGACAAAGGTCGCGGTTACGTGCCTGCCGAGCGCAACAAGCAATTGATGCAGCCGGTTATCGGCGTGATTCCGGTGGACTCCATTTATACGCCGGTAGTTAAGGTGAACTACGCGGTGAGCAACACCCGTGTGGGTCAAATTACAGACTACGACAAGCTGAGCTTGGAAGTTTGGACCAACGGCACCATTTCCGCGCAGGAAGCGGTTTCGCTGGCTGCCAAGATTATTACCGACCACTTGCAGTTGTTTGTGGACCTGTCCGGTGAGGCCTTTGCGGGAGATTCCATTATGGTGGAAAAGGACGACAAGGGCAAGGAAAAGGTGTTGGAAATGACCATTGAAGAACTCGATTTGTCGGTTCGGTCTTTCAACTGCTTAAAGCGCGCCGGCATCAACAATGTTGAGGACTTGACTAACAGGTCCGAAGAAAATATGATGAAAGTACGCAACCTCGGACGCAAGTCGCTGGAAGAGGTTATCAACAAACTGGATTCGTTGGGCCTTTCTCTGCGCACCGACGAGGAATAAGACATTCGACTGAATTCTGAAGAGGAGTGAATCCATATGCCCGGAACTCGTAAACTCGGCAGACCCACCGCTTCGCGCATGGCTATGCTGAGAGCAATGGTGACCTTCCTGCTGGAAAAGGGCCGTATTGAGACGACCGTGACCCGCGCCAAGGAAGTGCGTTCCATGACGGAAAAAATGATTACGATTGCCAAGAACCCCACGTTGGCGAACAAGCGGCTGGTGTTCTCGTTCGTGACCAAGGAAAGCGTTTGCAAAAAGCTGTTCGATGAGATTGCGCCGAAATTCGAAGGTGTGAACGGCGGTTACACCCGCATTATCAAGACGGGTGCTCGTCGCGGCGACGCCGCCGAGATGGCCATTATTGAACTGACGAAATAAGCGTTTTCGAAAAACAATGCAGAAAAAAGGGGCAAGGAAGTTGCGGCTTCCTTGCCCTTTTTAATTGTGTGCAAAAAAGCAAAAAAGTTGCGAAAATGGCTTGCAAAGCACGGGGGGATATGCTACAATTCAGTCAGAAAACCCAAAGCGCAGGGAGGAATTATGATGTTAACCGAACAACAAATGCGGGAAAAAATTGACGCGTTGCCGTTGGACGAATTGGTGGGGCAGGTTCTTAACTTTGACTTGTCCCAAAAGCGGCATTCCTTGGAAGACTTGGAGGAATGGTTGCGTAGGGCTAAGCCGGGCAGCCTTTACATCCACGGACATAACAGTGCCGAGTTTACCAAAAAAGTTCACGAATTGCAAGACAGGGTTTGCCCCACGCCTACGATGTACGTGGCAGACGTGGAAAACGGCCCCGATTACGCCGTGCAGGCGGAAGTTCCCAACTGCACCACGGTGCCGCACCCGATGGCATGGGGCGCGGTGGATGACCCCGATTTGGTAGAGCGTGTTAACGAGGCAACGGCGCGCGTTTGCCGTAAAAACAACGTGCATTTGGCGTTGGCGCCCGTGGTGGATATCAATATGAACTTTAACAACAGTTTGGTGAACACCCGTGCCATTTCGGACGATACGGATACGGTGATCCGCAATGCTCGTGCGATGGTGCGCGGTTTCCAAAAGAACCGTATGATGGCGGCGTGCTGCAAGCACTTCCCCGGTGACGGTGTGGACCAGCGTGACCAGCATCTCCAAACTACCATCAACTCGTTGTCCAAAGAAGAGTGGATGAACACCTATGGCCGCGTTTACCGTGCTATGATTGAAGAAGGCACGTTGTCCATTATGGTGGCGCACATTGCACTCCCCGCGTTTGACGAAAAGATTAACGACGACCTCGGGTATCCGCCCGCTACGCTGAGCAAAAACCTGATGACGGGATTGCTCAAAGGTGAACTGGGCTTCCAGGGCTGCATTGTGTCGGACGCTATGTGTATGATTGGCGTTTGCGCCGTGATGGATATTGACCAAATGGCAGTGGAATACTTAAAAGCCGGCGGCGACTTGCTGTTATTTGCGTTGCCCAGCGACTTTGACCGTGTTAAAGAAGCGGTGGAAAGCGGCGAACTTTCGCTGGAGCGCTTGAAGGATGCCGTGTTGCGCATTTGGCGTATGAAAAACGCCCTCGGCTTGTTTGGCGAGGATGCGGAAGTGCAGGCGGAACTGGCGAACAACCCGACCGAGGAGATTGCTGCGATTAGCCAAGAAATTGCCGACCGCAGTGTTACGGTGATTCGCAATTCGCTGGGCGTGTTCCCGCAGACCGACTTGAAACCGGGTGCTAAGATTTTGCAGGTCGTCGTCGGCCCGTTGAAACCGGATGACGAAAGCAAATATACGTTCCCGGTGTTGCAGGAAGAACTGCGTGCTCGCGGGTACGAGGTGACCACGTACTACAACTGTTTGCACTATCCGTTCAAAAACGTGACGGAAGAGTACGATTTGGT
>JAZRRV010000110.1:0-1518 GCA_045651085.1 Acutalibacteraceae bacterium | reverse complement strand
AGAGAACCGCCCGTTGTGAATTCACAACGGGCGGTTCTCTTTTTATAATTATTCTTTCATCGGCAACAGCGGCACGTAATCAATGGCCTCCGCTACCGGCTCACGCATCCACAAGCTCGGCGTAACACGCAAGGTAAACCCGCAACCGCTTTCTGCCCCCCACGCGGAGATGTCCGCACGTGGTAAGGCGTAAGCCGCCATTATCAGCATAATAACACCGCCGTGCGTACATACCACCGTGTCACTGTCGCCGTGTCGCATTACGTCCTCCACCAACGATTCAAAGGCGGTCATAACACGCTGTTGAAATTGCTCCGTGTCCTCCCCGTCGGGAATGTGCTTCTCCTCGCCGGAGACCCAACGGCAAAACGTCTCGTCATTTTGCAAGTCCGCCGCACTGCACCCATCCCATTTGCCGAAATCGCACTCTGCCAGCCCCGCAACCACTTCCGGTTGGCAACCGGGATACAACACCTCCAACGTTTGCCGACACCGCGTAAGCGGGCTGGTATAAAACCGCGTAGCGGTAGGATAGTCCGCCTCCTCTTTTTTGTCTAACAAGTCGCGCAATCCCCGTGCAGATAGGGGTAAATCCGTCAACCCAATGTACAGGCCTTGCTCATTTGCCGCCGTTAATCCGTGGCGAATTAAGTGGATTTTGTAGCTTTTCATAAAAATTTCCTTTCAAAACCGGAATTTGGGGGTTTACAAATTGTAGCATTTGAGCTATAATCAAAAACGCACTGTATAATCTCGGGCGTTTTCGCCCGTTTCATAGGAGAATGGCTATGGTAACCACATCGTTTCACCGTGTGCTGACGTTGCTACGCAAGGAGCGCGGCATCAGCCAAAAGGAGGCGGCTGCCTCGCTCAAAATCTCACAGGCGTTACTTTCTCACTACGAACGCGGCATCCGCGAATGCGGGTTAGAGTTTGTGGTGCGCGTGGCGGATTTTTACGGCGTTTCCTGCGATTATCTGTTGGGACGCACGGCAGATAAATCCGGTGCCACCATTTCCGTGGAGGATATACCGGAGGGAGATGTGAGCGACGACCACGTTACCGGCAACACCTTGCCGGTACTCAACAAAAAATTGATACTCAACGCCGTGAATCTGCTGTTTGGTTTGCTTCAACGGTATGACAGCAAGGATTTAACCACGGAAGTAACCACGTATTTTAACTTGGCTATTTACACGGTGTTCCGCGCGTTGTACGCGGCAGACAGCCGCAACCCCGCCGCCTTGTTCGCGGTTTCGGAAAAACTGTACCAGCCCGCCACTGCGGGGGCTATGAGCGTTGGTGCTGCGCGCATCGCCTTGCTGGCACCCGAAGTTTTGCAACACGGCAAAGTCCCCGCCCTGTCCCCCAAGGAATTAACCAAGGTGTATCCGCTTTTTTCCGCTTCGTTGCTCAATTTATTAAAGAGCGCCGAAAACAAATTGGGGAAATTATAAGCCCATAAAATGCCCGTCCGGTTGGACGGGCGTTTTTATTGCGAAAGCAACAAGGTTCCGG
>JAZRRV010000109.1:0-14272 GCA_045651085.1 Acutalibacteraceae bacterium | reverse complement strand
CTACGATCCGACTTTGTATACGGCACTCACCGCCGCGCGCACACAATTGACCGACCCCGCCCTGGCGACGCGTTGCCGCGAGGCGGTGGCGTGGTTGGAGCACTATCGCACGCTGGCGTGCCAGTTAACGGTGGACCGTTTGCTTAACCGTGTATATGAGGATACCGCCCTGCCGGAACTGATGAGCGCCCGCGCTGACGGTGCGCGCCGTCGTGCCAATTTGCAACTGTTGGCAGAAGCGTGCGGTAAGTTTGACCAAAACGGCTACCGCGGGTTATCGGCGTTTATTGGGTACATTGACCGTTTGCAGGCGCAAGGGGCGGATTTGCCGGGTGCGGCGGCTGTGGCCGCCGGCAACGCGGTACGTATTATGACGGTGCACGGCTCCAAGGGATTGGAGTTCCCCGTGGTGTTTTTGGCGGGGTTGGGGCACGAATTTAACCGTGAATCACTAAACGCGGATTTGTTGTTACACCCGCAGTTGGGTGCGGGCATTAAACGGCGTGACCGCGAAACCTGCAACCGTTTTTCCACCCTGCCGCACCAAGCGTTGGCGCTCACTATTAGCAACGACGAGCGCGCCGAGGAACTGCGCGTGTTGTACGTGGCGATGACCCGTGCGCGTGAAAAATTGATAGTGACGATGGCGATGAACAAGCCGCTTCAAAAAATGGCGTCGTTGGCGGCGTTGCTGGATGAAAATGCCGCCCTCTCCCCCTTTGTGATACGGCACGCCTCGTCGATGGGCGAATGGGTACTGGCGGCGTTGTTGCGCCACCCTGCCGCAGAAGGGTGGCGGTTGCACGCCAACTACACAGACCTACCGGTGTTGGCAGACGATACCCCGTGGAAACTGAACATTGTGTTACCACCCACAACGGAAGAACTCGCCGCCGACAATAACGAGGAAGCGGTACCCGCCGATGCGGCAATGGTGCATGCCATTCGCGAGCGGATGGCGTACGTGTATCCGCACACGGCACTGGCGCGGATTCCCGCCAAATTGGCGGCATCGGATACGGCGCACGGTGCGCTGCAACGGCAGTTTGTGGCACAAGCGCGCCCCAAGTTTGCGGGGCAGAGCGCCCTTACCCCCGCCGAGCGCGGCACAGCAATGCACGCCTTTATGCAGTTTTGCGAGTATGAACGGGCGGCGGCGGATTTGGCAGGTGAAATTGAACGCGTAACGGCGGCGGGATTTTTAACCGCCGAGCAAGCGGCGGCGTTGGAACTTCCGCGACTCACAGCGTTTTTTGAAAGCGACCTTTACGCTCGGATGTGCCGTTCACCGCGGTGCCTGCGGGAATTCCCCTTTACGGCGTGGCAAGCGGCTTGTGCGCTGGACCCCGCCTTGTGCGGCGAGGACGAGGAACGGCTGGTTGTGCAGGGCATTGCCGACTGTGTATTTGAAGAGGACGGCGCGCTGGTAGTGGTGGACTACAAAACCGACCACGTGCGCACCGCGCAGGAGTTGACCGACCGCTATGCCGCGCAACTGAATGTGTACCGCCGCGCGTTAAGCGAGGCGCTGGCGTTGCCGGTGCGGGAGTGTTTATTGTATTCGTTTGCGCTGGGGCGTACCCTACGCGTGGAGGAGGAATAACGCCATGAACGTGGTACTCATTGGTATGCCCGGATGCGGCAAAAGCACCGTGGGTGTGTTATTGGCAAAAGCGTTGTTGTATGAGTTTACAGACACGGACCTGCTCATTCAAACCGCCTGCGGTCAAAGTTTGAGCGACGTGATTGCCCAGCAAGGAACCGAGGCGTTTAAGGAACTGGAAAACCGCGTGATAAGCGGCCTTTGTTGTGACCGATGCGTGATTGCAACCGGCGGCAGTGCCGTGTACGGGCGCGAGGCAATGGCGCACTTAAAACTCCACGGGCGGGTGGTGTACCTAAAACTTTCGCCAAAAACCATTACCGCCCGCGTGCGCAACATTACCACACGCGGCATTGCGATGAAACCGGACACAACGCTTACGCAGTTGTATGAGGAACGTGCCCCGTTGTATGAACAGTATGCCGATATTACGGTGGACGCCGAAGGGCAAACCGTGGAGGAAACCGTGGCGGCGGTACTAAATGCTCTGCAATCATAACAAAAACCCGCAAGCAATTAACACGGTTGCTTGCGGGATTTTTTTATGAGAGTAAGCCGGTATCAATCAATGATAAACTCACCGATACTTGCACGCGACTGCGCGGTAGCAGCGCCGCCGCCTGCGCTTGTGACACGCCTTTGCCGCAAAAACGGGCGGCGGTGCGCCGCGCAAGCCCCAGCGGGTCACACCCGAACACGTGTATGGCCCCAGTAACTGCCGTTTTGGTGACGGTTGCCAACTGTTCCTGCAAACGCACGAGCAGTGCCTTTTGTTCGGCGCGGGATAACGCAGTGAGTTGCCCTTCCTCTACCACCCGCGCAAGCCCGCGCACGGTAAACGTGTAGTCAAACCCATCCGCCGTGGGTTGTATGCCCACCTTGCAGTGCAGGTCACTTAACAAAAAGGAGGTGCCCTCCACCGTGTAGCGTGCGTTCACCGCCTCGTCGGCGGCAAGCAACAGACCCATCGTTTGCTCTACGGTAAGTTCGCCCGCCCATTCCCCGTGGCGAAACAACGCGGTACCCGCCAGTTTGGGGGTGCCGTTTTTCATTTCCACGAGCGGTACTGCCAAATCGTACATACCGCTCATCGTCCGCTCGGCATCCAGCAACCGTGCCGTCACACACAACCCCCAGCGCTTACCCTCTTTGAGCAAGCCCGCCACATATTCGGCGGGAATGGCATCGTTGCCGGAATCCAGCGCCAACAATTCTGCGGGGTCGCCGCGGCATATTACCAAATCCGTCAGTGCGCGCCCCTCTTGATTGCGCACCAAGTAATCCAACACGGTAAACAGGGAGCGCCCGTGGCACAACCGTTCGCTGACGGCAATGAGTTGATTTTGCAAAATATAGGTGCTTTTGCCGGTTTCGTTCAAAAACGATTGCAACGCTTGGGAAACCGAAGCGCCCGCCGCCGTGTACACTTTGGTGGCGGATTCGCTTTGTTCCGAAAGACTGGCGGCGGTGCGCAGTGCTTCTACCGCCTGCACGGATACGGTGCTCTCACCGTTGTATTCGTCCAATCCCAAGCCGGTAACGATGACCTGCTCCCCCACCGCCGAATCGGTGCGGAAACCGGGTAGCAACGCAATGAACAACGCCAGCACCAAAAACCACCCCACGGCGGCACCGTAGCGAAATTCTTTCACGCAGAGCACCTCCGTTTTGTACCGAGCAGCCAACTTGCCGCCGGCAACAACAAACAAAACACGCCCAACACAACCCAGTAAATGACGGTACCCGCTTGCCAGTTGCCGGCAAGCGTGCCGCCGCGAACCCAAAACGTAAAGCCCGAAAGCAAGCCGATGCCAATGAGCGCCGCCGGTAGACGTGCCGCTGCACCGAACAGACGGCGGGCACTATCTGTAAATAACATACAAAACAACGCAAACCGCACAAAAAAGGTGCTGAGCCACACCGCCGTTACCAAAATATCCAGCCGCTGAAACACGCCGATGCGCGCGGCGGTAACCGCCGCGTAATAGGGATACGACGTTATGGTGGCAAAATCGCCCAATACGCCCAGTGAGGTGACACCCACCAGTGCCGTAAACAACGCCGTGAACCCCGAAAAGCCCGCGCAAACGCCCAGCGAAGAGCCGTTAACGTACGGCAACAGTAACCCCACCGATACGATTTCTGCCGTGCGGGGCAGGTGGATTGCCGCTTGTCGCACAATCTCGGTAACGTTGCCGTTTGCCACGGGCGGAAAATGCAGCGTTCGCATTTCCGGAAACAACGCCGCCGCAAACACGACCAAGCACACCACCGAAAACGCCGTTACCAGCGCGGCGGTGCGACCCAGCGCTTGAATTCCGTAAAACGAGGCGAGAAACGCCACGGCAATGAGTGCCACGGTAAGCATAGGCACCGAAAAAGCGGTTTTCATTGTTTTTTGTGCAAAATCGTAAAACTGCACAATGTCCATACACAAAATGAACAAGCACAACGCGACGTATCCGGCACTCACGGTTTTTCCCCAACCGCGCGCACGGCGGTAAGCGCCGTCAATAAGCCCCCCGCGCGGCGAGCGGCGCAAAGCCGCCACGGTGGGCAGCAATACTGCCAACAACAGCACACCGCCCAACAAGTTGGAGAGTAAACGGTCCGTAACGCTTAACGTGCTCACCTCTTGCGGGGTGAGCAATAAGCAATTTGACAAACGGCTGGCCAAAAGCAACGCCACACACTGCCCGCCGCTGATGCGGGAACGGTTATTCATGGCGTTTCTCCTCCCCTTCGGCAATGCGCGAGCCCACCACGTTTTGCACCAAAAAGCGGTGCCGCGACAACACCCGCCAATCCGAGCGGATAAACACGTCGCGCATGGCGCGCCAACTAAACGGGCTGATGGGCGCCGTAACGGGAATACTGTGAACGTTAAGCGAGCACACACTGCAAAGCAACAGTAACGTGCCCAGCGCCAACCCGTAAATACCCAGCCCGCCGCCCAGCACAATAAAGGCAAACCTTAAAACGGCAATGCCGCCGTACAAACTGGGCAACACAAACGCGCTGATGGATGTGAGCGCCACGATAATTACCATAGGCGCACTGACCAACCCCGCACGCACGGCAGATTCGCCAATGACCAACGCGCCCACGATGCTCACCGCGTGGCCTACGGATTTGGGAAACCGCAACCCCGCTTCGCGCATAATTTCAAACACAAAATGAATGAGCAAGGCCTGTATGGTGAGTGAAAACGGGGTGGCGCGGTCGGAGTTGATAAACGATAACAAAAACACGGAGGGTAACAGTTCGGCGTGGTGCGTGCCCACCGCCACGTACACACCCGGCAATAATAAGCTGACAAAAAACGAGACGTATTTAATGAAACGAATAAAACTGGCATACGTCGGGTGCTGGGTGTAATCGTCCATTGTTTGAAAATGCTCTGCAAACAAAAAAGGCACCACCAACGCAAACGGCGTGCCGTCCACGAGCACCCCAATGCGCCCCTCTGTCATTTTGCCGCACAACGTATCGGGGCGCTCCGTGGTGGAAACGCCGGTAAACAACGAGCGGCGCTTGCCCTCTAAAAACGGTTGTAGATAACCGGAATCCAGCACGGTTTCCAACGAGCACTCCCGCAGGCGGCGGCGTACCTCCCGCAACAAACTGCGCGAAACTCGGTCGCGCAGATAACACAAGCACACCGCCGTGTGACTGCGCGTTCCCACGCTGGTCATTTCAAAGGTGAGTTGCGGCGTTTTTAATCGGCGGCGTACCATCGAGACGTTCACCCGAATGGCCTCGGTAAATCCCTCACGCGAGCCGCGCACGCTTACCTCGGTGGATGGCTCGGAAATGCCGCGTATCATAAACGCCTGTAAACCGCCAAGCGAGGCACCCGCCACGCCGTCAATCAGCACGGCGGCAAAACCGGAAATGATAAGTTCTATGAGTTGTTCCAGCGTATCGGCGTCCAGTAAATCCACAAAGCCCAGCACGTGGGTGCGAATCTCCTGCATTAACGCGGCGGCGTTGGAATACTCCCCCTCTAACCGCATTAACGGCAAAATAACGGCGTTCGCCATCATGTGGCGGTCTACCATTCCCTCCACACTGACCAGTGCCGCCTTGTAGCCGGCAATGGTCACTTCACGAACAACCAAGTCGGCACTTACATCGAACCGTTGTTTGAGCAACGCCAGATTGTGCGCAAGCGATGCCGTGAGCGGTGTTGTTTGCGACATACGCTCACCTCCTTGCTCTCATTTTCTCCCAAATGGGCGGGAATATCCACCGTTTGTACGGCGCATACTAACGGCAAAGGGAGTGAGAGAATGGCCATTACCGCGTTGCGTACCGCCGTTATCTACATAGTGTTGATTGCGGCGTTACGGTTGGCAGGCAAACGGCAGTTGGGCGAACTGCAACCCGTGGAACTGGTGGTTACGCTGGTGATTGCGGATTTGGCGGCAGTACCCATACAGGATAACGGCACACCACTGCTTAACGGTTTGGTACCCATTGCCGTGGTGGTAGCGTTGGAACTGATACTCTCGGCATTAATGATGAAGTGCGGCTGGCTTTCCCAACTGGTGAGCGGTAATCCGGTGGTGGTTATCCGTGAGGGGAAACTGGAACAAAAGGCACTGCGCCGCCTGCGCTTGACCGTGGAGGATTTAACCGAAACCCTGCGCCAACAAAACGTGTTTGACCTGCGCGAAGTGCAATATGCCATTGCGGAAACCAACGGCACCGTGAGTTTGTTTTTGTATGCAGACGCCCGTACCGTTACCTGCGGTAACTTGCGCGGGCAATCGCCGGCGGAGGAGGCACCCGTGCCGGTGGTAGCGGACGGCAAGACGGTGGAATGGGGTATGGCGTTGTGCGGTGTTTCGCCGCAATGGGTGCAGGAGCGGTTACGGCGGCGCGGGTACGCGTTGCACGAGGTGTTGCTGATGACCGCCGACAAACAGCATAAAGTGAACATTATTCCGCGGGAGGGAACGCAATGAAACGGGTGATTGTTGCCATCGTTCTGTTGTTGGCGGTAGCGGTGGGTACCGTACTCGCGCTTTCGGCACAAAGGCGCACGCTGAGTTCGCTGGCAGAGTTGGCAAGCACGGCGGAATCGCGGTACGTGGCGGGTGACATTGACGGGGCGCTTAGGGCTGTGGATAAGTTAAACGCTGATTACGCACGAAACCGGCAGTGGTTGACCATGCTGTTTTCGCACACGCCGCTTGGTGAAGCGGAAAAAAGCGTGGTGAGTTTACCCTTGATTTTACGCACCGGCGAACCGCGGGATTTTGCCGCCGAGGCGCGGCGTTGTCGCTTGTTGCTCAATCGCCTGTGGCAGCAAGAACTCCCCCTTTTAGAAAACGTGTTATAACAATCACAACAAAGCCCTGCCGCAGTTTTTGCGGCAGGGCTTTGGAATGTTCGCGGCACAAGTGTGCTGCTTTTCTGCAAACAATTATTGCAACAACAACAAACCGAAAACCAGCGTGAACAAAGCAACGGTTTCCACAATACCGATAACGATAAAGTAGTTTGCCGTACCTTTGCCGGTTTCTCCCAACGCGTCGGCCGATGCCGCCGCCACTTTACCTTGGAAATACGCCGAAAGGCCAATGGCAAGGCCCGCAAACACGCCAACGAACAAGCAAAGCGTGGGCGAAGCCGTGCCGGATGTAAACGCATTGCGGATAAAGTTCATAAGCAAAAAGCCGTAAATGGTTTGTGTCAACGGTGCACCGGAAAAGGCAACCATCATAAAGGGCGCGGGCTTTCCGGCGGCGTAGCATTTTTTCCACGAGCCCACCGAAGCCAAAGCAGCAATGCCGGCACCAATCGCAGAGCCGATGGCAGACAGACCCAACGCGCACACCATACCAATAAATTGAATTTCCATAATGTCCTCCTTAAAACTGTTTATTTTTTTATTCTTTTGAATGGTTCATAGGGTACTCCGGACCACTCCATACCGAGTTGACCCGAAAACTCTAACAGATTAAGCCGTACACCGTGAACCACAACCGACAAAAATCCCATAACGATATTTAACAAGTGTCCTATCACCATAATCACGGCACCGATAATCACCAGCACCCCGTCAAAGCCCGCAGCCATATCGTTAAAACTTTGGGCAATGGCAAGCGATGCCATACCTACCGCAAAAAGGCGGATATAACTCATCACGTTACCAAAGGCGGAGATGGTGTTCAAAAACACGGTAAACGCATCGCCCAAACCGGCTTTGAGCCCCTGCACAAAGGTTTTGTCCGGTTGCATACCGCCAAACACAACCACCAGCAAAAACCCTAGCCCGACTGCCGCTGCAACCACGGCAAAATTGATTTTTTCGCCTATCACCAAGTTGAGCACCATAAAATACAAGGCGGATACGGAAAACAACCAACCGATATCGGCAATAAAACCCAAGCTCTTGCAAGCCACCTTACGCCGAACGTTCATAATGCACGCCAGCGCCAACTGGATAACGCCGATACTGAAACACAACTTCATCATGTTGTTTTGCGCGTCGGTTGTTGCCACCGAAAAATACTCCGGATAGTTTGCCAGCGAAGGAATGACCAGCGCCTTTAACAACGGAATATTCATGGCCCCTTCCAACCCAAACCACGTGCCGGTAAGCGAACCCCACACAACCGTTGAGCCCGACAGCACGTAAAGCAGCAACAATATATTGGTTGTTTTTTTGGTTTTTACGTGAAAAGCAACCGTGCCGAGCAAAAACAACAGACCGTAACCGGCATCGCCGATTATCATAGCGAAGAATAAGGCGAAGAATGCCAAAAACCAAAAGGAAATGTCGTATTCCCGATACCCCGGCACCACACCCAAAATATCAAAAACGGGTTTTATCAGTGCCGTCCATTTCCCGTAACGGATTTTGGTAGGCACCTCGGTGTCGTCACCGTCAACCTCGCTGACCGCCCAAGCCCAGTTCCGTTCTTTGGCAACGGCGGCAAACGTTTCCGTCTCCGCCTCGGGGATATAGCCGCTTATCCACACCAAATCCCCTTCCCGCTCAAGTGTTTGGTCCGCCGAGGCGTATTCCACGGCGTTTTTGGTTTTTAGTAACTGCTGCGTGTAACTGTTCAGGTGCGCCGCCGCGTGTTTGAGCGTGTTTTCACATGCTAAAAGTTCTTGCTCACACGCCGCCAGTTCCGCTTGCAACTGCACCGAGCCCTTTTCCGGAACCGCAAACTCAATGCCGTTAAACGCTTTGTCAAGCGTTCCCACCACGGCAACGGTTTCCATTTTTTCTACGGGCGACAACCGAATAAACCGCACCGTTTCGTCCCGTTCCAGCAATTTATAGGATTTTTTGTCAAGACGGTACACGTGCAATTCTACGGTTTGGGAAAGTTCGCTCAACTGCTCAGAATCCAATTCGCCCCAAGGCCGTAACCGTTCCAACTCCAACATCAGTTCGGTCTTTTTACCGCTTAGCACCGTTTTTCTTTCCAGCGCTTCAACGGTTTTTTGGTAGATGGCCTCAAACTGCTCATCCGAAAGGGGTTCCTCGGAACAAGCGGGCTCCGTTGCATAGTCTTTGAGTTCCGTCAAAACGCGGGAAAGTTCCGAAAGCCGCTCCAACGAGGCGGTATCCGCCGTTTTCTTTTCCGCAATGTGAAGAATGCCCAACTGACGCAGCGCGGTTAACAATTCCTCCTTGCGGGCGGTTTGCGTGACGATGGCGACGGCTTTCATTTTTTCAATCATACCGATGCCACCTGCCTTTTTTGCTTGGCAATCTTACCGCGCACAACAGCACTGGTTTGTTGGTCGCCAAGATAAATTTCAATCACACGGATGTTTTCCTTTGCTTCCGGAATTTTTACTTTTTCAAACAAATTCACCCGTTGCGACGTTAAGCGAAGTTCACGGTTTAGCAACTCGCTTTGCTTTTTAAGCGTTTGTATGAGCACGTTAAGCCGCGCAATCTCACGCATACGAAGGAGCGCTTCGTCCACCCAAAGAGGATAGTCCGCCACGTTGTATTCCACGTCGTGAAAAGTTAATTCCCGAAAAACCGGAACAACAATACCGGCAATATTGTCGTGTGTGCAGATGACCTTATCGGGCTTGACTAAAGTTTCCAGTTTTTGTTGCTCCGCAAACTGCGTGTTTTCCGAAAAAACAGCCACCCAATCATCCAGCCCGTTTACCAACTGCGCATACGTTTCTTCGTTTTGCGCTAATTCCGAGTCAATCTGCATAATTACTATTTGCAGTTGTTGCTTTTTCAGTTGCAACGTGGGAAGGTACCGTTCGAACTGCTTTACGTTATCCTTTTGCTTTTTCAGTTCGTTTTTCGTTAATTTAACAGATGCCATAGCGCCACCCATCCATCAGTTGAGATTCCGGTCTTTGGGCCATCGTTCCTGTATCAAGTTGGTTTTCAGACCGGTTTCGTTGGGTTCAAAGCAAGCCGCCAAAATCTCCCAACCCGTATCCAGTGCTTCTTCCAACGAAATGTTCACACGCAAATCCATAAGTTTGGATTCAAACAACTCGCCGTATTTGAGCAATTTGGTGTCCCATTCGCTCATTAAAAATCCCATCGATTTCTTTTCCAAACTCTCCTTATAGGCACTGTACAGTTTTATCATACAGTCCATAAGAGCGCGGTGGTCGTTCCTCGTTGCGCCGTTAACGTTTTGCTTTAAGCGGGAAAGAGAACCAAACGGTTCAATTCTTCCGTTTTTAAGATAGTACTGACCCTCCGTAATGTACCCGGTGTTATCCGGCACGGGATGCGTGACGTCGTCGCCCGGCATGGTGGTAACGGCAAGAACCGTTACCGAACCGGAGCCCTCAAACGCCACCGCTTTTTCGTAGCGGGCGGCAAGGCAACTGTAAAGGTCGCCGGGGTACCCGCGGTTGGAGGGGACTTGCTCCATTGTAATCGCGGTTTCTTTTTGCGCGTCCGCATAGTTTGTCATATCCGTAAGCAGCACCAGCACCTTTTTGTTGTCAAGGGCAAATTGCTCTGCCACGGCCAACGCCATATCCGGAACAAGCGTACATTCCACGGTGGGGTCCGCCGCGGTGTGCACAAACATCACGGTTCGGCCCATCGCCCCGCTTTTTTCAAGCGTTTCGCGGAAAAACAAATAGTCATCGTATTTAAGGCCCATGCCGCCAAGCACGATAATGTCCACTTCAGTTTGCATGGCAATGCGCGCCAGCAGTTCGTTATACGGCTCTCCCGACGAGGAGAATATCGGCAATTTCTGGCTCTCAACCAGCGTGTTAAACATATCAATCATCGGAATACCGGTACGTATCATCGTTTTGGGTACCACCCGCTTGGCGGGGTTTACCGACGGGCCACCTATCGGTATCATATTTTCCGTAAGCGTGGGCCCGTTATCCCGCGGGACACCCGTACCGTTAAAAACGCGGCCTAACAAATGCTCGGAATACGATACCATCATCGGTCTGCCCAAAAATTTTACCGAATCCGTTGTGCTGACGCCCTGCGTACCCGCAAACACCTGCAGGTAAACCATATCCTTATCCAGTTTAATCACGTTGGCGTAACTTTTGCCCACAAGCGCCAAATCGCCGTTGCAAACACCCGTTGCCCGCACGGTGACAACGTTGCCGATAATCGATTCAATCTTTGTGTAAATCTTTTGCATACGTTACTCCTTATTCGCAAGATTTTGCGAGATAGAAATCGTGAATCGCCGCTTCTTGTAAATCAAACGCTTCTGTTTTGAACGCAATGGCGTGCCAATCCAGCAATTGCTGGCGCAACTCATTAAAGAACATACGAATTTCGTTTTTGTCCTCTAAATGGTATTCACGCGTAATAATGTCGTACATAACGTGAAACTCCCGTATTTGACGTTCCGGCTCGCAAGCCGCATCCACCGGGTCAAAGGAGTTTTGTTGCAGGTAGGCGGCGTCTAACAATTCACCCTTTTGATAGGTTATATAATCCTCTGCCGACGTTCCTTCCTCACCGATAACCATCATCATTTGGTTGATTTCCGTGCTTCTGGCCAAAATGCTTCTTGCCTCTGCCACTTTATCGTCATCCACAATGCTCTTGTACTTTGACCAAGAATCAATGGGGTGAATCGCCGGATATTTTCGGGCATCCGAGCGTTCACGCGAGAGACCGTGGAACGCTCCGACCACCTTAAGCGTTGCCTGCGTAACCGGTTCTTCAAAGTTGCCGCCTGCAGGCGACACGGTACCGCCGATGGTAACGGACGCGGTGCTGCCGTCGCGCAGTTTTACCTTGCCCGCTCTTTCGTAAAACGAGGCAATCACCGATTCCAAGTAAGCGGGGAACGCCTCGTCACCGGGGATTTCCTCCAAACGACCGCTCATTTCACGCATGGCTTGCGCCCAACGCGACGTGGAGTCCGCCAGCATCAGCACGGAAAGCCCCATTTGACGGAAATATTCCGCAATGGTAATGCCGGTATACACCGACGCCTCACGCGAGGCAACCGGCATGGATGAGGTGTTGCAAATAATAATGGTTCGTTCCATTAACGATTTGCCCGTTCTGGGGTCGGTCAACTCAGGAAACTCCTTTAACACTTCCACGACCTCGCCCGCGCGCTCGCCGCAGGCCGTGATAATCACAATGTCTACGTCGGCGTTCTTGGCTTCCATATGCTGCAACACCGTTTTGCCCGCGCCGAAAGGCCCCGGAACACAAAACGTACCGCCCTTGGCAACGGGGAGGAACGTATCGATGCAACGAATTTGAGTAATCAATGTTTCGTCCGGTTTCAGCCGCTGCTCGTAACAGGTAATCGGCTTTTTAATCGGCCACGAAAAAACCATAGAAAGCGGCTTTTGGGTGCCTTTGCGATTTTTTATTACCGCAATTTCACTCCGCACGTTGTAAACACCTTGGGGGACGATGGATTCCACTGTCCAATCTTCGTCCTCCAAACCGAAGGGCACCATAATTTTATGGCGGAATATCCCTTCCGGCACGGTGCCGAGCGTATCGCCGGGGCGCACAAAATCGCCCGCCGAAACCGCCGGCGTAAATTCCCAATCCTTATCGGGAATGGGGTTGAGATATTCGCCGCGCTCCAGAAAATAGCCGCATTTTTCCGCAAGGTCCGGCAACGGATTTTGCAGACCGTCATAGATTTGTGTAAGCAGACCGGGGCCCAGTTCTACGCTCATCAGTTCGCCCGTAAACTCCACACGGTCACCGGTTTTTATGCCTTCGGTCATTTCGTATATCTGCATATCGGCAATGCCTTCGTTAACACGAATTACTTCGCCTTTTAACCGCTTTTCCCCTACGCATACAAAGCCCACTTCGTTTTTCTTGATAGAACCGTTAATGGATACCGATACCAGGTTCCCGTTCACGCCGATTACGTTGCCGGTTATATACTCCATAGTTTCACTCCTGCTCCATACTCATAATTTGCTGTTCTAACTGGCGGACAATGCGCGTAAACTCCGCTCTGCCCTGTTCTTTTTGGAACCCTCTTTTTCGTTCAAGTAACTTTAGTTTTAACGCGTAGCCCATAAGCGCAACGTCATCAAAACAGTGCGTGCCGACCAGTTCATCCAATTTTTCAAATTCCAACGCAAGCAGCATCTCTTCTGCTGCCAAGGGGTTGCTGTTGTTCATTGCCGCCGCTACCCGCTTGGAAATACCCTCATCCCTGCTATCGGGCAGTTGCGCCTTTCGGCCCAAGCGTACGTTGCGCTGAGCCGTGAGTTCCGCAGTCACTTTCGCGTAAAACGTTGCCCATTGCGAAACCAACGCGCCTTCGCCGGATAACAACGAAAGTTCCTGTAATTCGCGATACTTCGAATCGCTGACGGCGGTGCGGCACATTTCCAGAAATTGTGCATAGGGAAAGGGCATTTCACCATCGAACGTTAACATCGGCAAACTGGAAAGTAAATAATAATAGGCCATTCGTGTTTCCTCACTCAAATACTAAGTTCAGGAAAAAAGGGGGCCAGCATTTCCTCCAACGCCTCATCCGAGCAATCAAAGTAGCCCGAACCGTCCTTCGCCGTTAAGCGAAACCCAACCCGTATGCGGGGATTGGCTTTGATTTCCAGCCCCTCGTTTATCTGTTTCGCCAGTTCGCCTTGTAACCCTTCCGTCACCTCGGCTACCTCCGCCGCATAATGCACGGGGGCTTCGTCACCGATAGCCGCGATTATCAACCGCACCAACGCTTCCCCGTTCACCGTTTTGGCAATATCGGCTTGCAACAACCGTTCAAATTCCGCCTGAACCGATTTTTTGAAATACAACAGCGCATCCCGCTTGGCATGCTCTGCCGTGGTTTTGGCACTTTCTTTTAAGATTTCAACGTCCTCTTGTGCTTTTTTAACCAGAGAATCTGCCTGTGCCTGCGCTTGTGCCAGAATATTCGCCGCCTTTTTTTCGGCATCGGCAATCATGCTATCCGCCTGTGCTTGGGCGGCGTCAATGCCATCCTTTTTTATGGCAGAAACCAGATCCTGAATTTGCATTTCCACAACAAAGTCCCCTTTCTTACCCGTTAGCGTGCCCATGTTACATCCTTATAATTACACGCAGCAAAATACACATAGTTTATTATAGCACCGATACGCCAAAATTGCAATGCGAAAATCGATGTAACGATAAAGCAGAAAAGCAGAATAAGCAAAACCCCCCCCCGCCCTCAAACGCGGCGGGCGGGGGGT
>JAZRRV010000108.1:0-2445 GCA_045651085.1 Acutalibacteraceae bacterium | reverse complement strand
ACAAACGGTATTGTTTACCCACTTCAAATCCATCGAGATTATTAACATACACCTGACGAGAATTGTTCGTTTTACCTGTCGTGAGTTGCAAATATTTGTTGTTTCCATCGTTCGCGTCGGTAAGAATCCCAAACCCGGAGCTGGTGTCATGCTTAAAGTGGTCGGCAAACATCACGTATTTGCTCGTATCCGTCTCGTCAAATGTGGATACATCTGCCGGAATCAAGTTTCGCCCCGCCGCCGAGACCGGTAATACCAGCCCGGAAATGGTGAAGGAAACAACCAATGTCAGGGAAAGAAGCAATGCTAAGATTTTTTTGCAATGTGACATAGCGTTAGGAACTCCTTCCATTTTGTTTTCGAGTTAAAATCTATTAGAATCTATTGTACAGGTTGCCCTGCTAAAAAAAGAGGTGTATAAAATGCGAGTTTTCGTTGTTTTGGTTGAAACGCCGCTCGCTTTCGGCAAAAAAAGCAAAACTTATTTAGACGGGCAACCCCCCTGACGAAATTCCCGTCAGGGGGAGTGCCAAATTTGTTTTACTTTGTAAGGAGATTATGAACCGCTGATAGCAGCCGCAATAACCTTCTCCAATTTCTTTTGGTATGCCTTCAGCACCACGGCGGGCTTGGAGCCCTTCTTCGCTACTTCGGTGTAGATGTTGCCGGCAACTTCGCCAACGGAACCGGCGGAAGAACCAAAGCCATAAACCGTACCGACGAGATTGTCTTTGTCGATGATGCTGCGCATGAGTTGCTGAATTTCAGCGGGCATTTCTTTGCAGTATGCTTCGTTGTGGTTTACTATGGAATCGTACTTAGCATATGCCAACGCCGCCAAAACACCTTCCTTGTCCGTACCGTTACCGGCACCGTAGCCCATAAACTGCCAGATAGGCGTTACTTTGGAAGCAGACGGCGTGGGACAGGGAACAACGCCGAGGTTTGCGGTGGATTTGTTGAACGTGGCGGAGGTTTTTACGCCCTCGTACAAGGTTGCGTACACGCCGGCGCCGCTCAAGAGAGAAGCGGTTTTACCGGACAGGAACGGCGCGCGACCGTTGTCATACTTATCTTCCGGATTGATAACAGCCGTGTTACCGTAGCAGAACTTTTTGAGCATATCCAACGCGCTGTACAGTTTGCTGTCGTTCAAGTTCGAAACGATACGACCGTCGTCTGTTCTTTTGTAAACATGCGTGTCGTACGAGGCGGGCACAAGGCCGCCGTTGTAGCCAATCAAGTCTTGAATACCGTACTTGCCGTTGTCTCTGTCCTGAATATCGGAAAGTTGGTCGTAGAGCACATCCCAAGTCCATTTACCGGCTTTGTACAGCGCCAACGGGTCTTGTGAGCCGCTGTAACCGGCGTCTTTCCACAACTTTTTATTGTAGTACAAAACAATGGGGCCTGCCAGGTAGGGACCGCCGGCAATGTACATATGGCCATCCCAGCTCAAGTTCTGTGCCAACGATTTGGAGAAACCGCCTTCCTTGTAGCTTTTGTCCGTCCACAAGTCAGCCGTGGTGATGTAGCCCTCCAACGGAGCAAACACGTTGGACAACACGTTTTCCGGATAAGAAAGAGCATCCGTGACAAGAATGTCATACGGGTCTTTCGTCGCCATCTTTGCCGCTACTTTGGCAAAATACTCATCACTGCCCAACGGCTCGACCTTTACTTTAGCGTTGTACGCTTTTTCAAAGCCCTGTTTGTACTCCAACAGGTGACCCTCCAAAACGCTGCTACGGGCAAACGTGAACGTCTCGCCGCCGAAGTTCAAGCCCTCGTCAAACTTTTTGGTGCCTTCCTTAAAGTCAATTTCCGAAAACGGCTTGTCTACATTACCCGCGGTTACAATGTTAGAACCGGTGGTGCGGGTTGTTTTAGTGGTGCGCGTCGTCGTGACTTTTCCACCCTGTTGAGGAGTGACCGTGGTTTGACCCGGCAACGTGGTGCCGGTGGTCTCGCCTTCCAGCGTAGTGGTCGTCTCGCCCTCAACCGTAGTGCCGTCCGTCGCGTCGGGGATGTCTACGACATCGCCGTCCGTGTCGGTAACGGTAGTTGTGGTTGTGGTGGTTTTTGCCGGTTCCTTACCGCAAGCCGCCAACGACAGCGCCAAGCAGAGAACCAGCAAAATTGCCAAACCGCGTTTGAAGTTCATAATTACGCCCTCTTTTCTTAAAATTTCGTACTTTTTGGCCGTAAAGATACGACCACCCGTATCATAAGTTTAACAAATAATTTTCCGTTTTGCAATAGTTTTTTAGAAAAATTATCAATAATTTTTACGGCAAATATTGGTACATTTGGCAGGCACAAGATATTGTGGTAATAACCGGCTGAGCTACCAATACGGTGGGGTTTTCACTTGCAGCAAGCAACCGCCGATAAACAAAAAAACCGCGCGCGGAGTTGGCCGCGCGGGGGGGAAACGCAAAAAAA
>JAZRRV010000107.1:0-4943 GCA_045651085.1 Acutalibacteraceae bacterium | reverse complement strand
GTGGTTGTGCCAACCCCTCGATTTCTTTTACGCTTTCAGCCATTGTTCCCAAACCTCCGGACAATATCCCACGGTGGCCTGTTTTCCGTTGCGCACAATGGGTGTACGCAATGCTTTTGGGGTTTCTAACAACTTTTCTGTTTTATCGGCATCGTATGCCAAATAGCGAATTAACGTCGCTTCACCGGATTTGGGGTCCACCAACGCATCCACTCCGCCTACGGCGGCGCACACACTTTCCAGTTCACGGCGGCTCATCCCGTACTTATCCACTTCCACACGTTGTACCGTTACACGGCGTTCCTTAAAAAAGCGTTCCGCTTTTTTGGTGTCAAAGCACTTGGAACGACCGAAAATTTGAATCCCCATACTTTCCCCTTACGTTCTGCTGAATTCTTGCAATTCCAACCCTTTGTTGTGGTCCAGCGCCCATTGAATATTCCAACTGCTGGTAAACAAAAGCAACGGATTACCGTGTAAATCCTGAACACGGCGTGTGTCAGATGTTAAGTCCAGCGCCTTTACATCTACGTCTTCGCCCACGATCCACCGAATGTACTGATACGGTAGGCCTTCCATAATAACATCCACACCGTATTCGTTTTTCAAACGGTATTCCAACACATCAAACTGCAAGGTACCAACCACGCCGACGATAACTTCTTCCATACCGCCGCCGAGTTCTTGAAAAATTTGAATAGCGCCCTCTTGCGCAATTTGAGACGTCCCCTTAATAAATTGTTTGCGCTTCATGGTATCCTTTTGCCGCACCAAGCGGAAATGTTCCGGCGCAAAGGTGGGAATCCCCTCAAACCTTACCTTTTTACCGGTGGCACACACCGTATCGCCAATGGAAAACACGCCGGGGTCAAACACGCCGATAATATCACCGGCGTACGCTTCTTCTACAATTTCGCGGTCCTGTGCCATCATTTGCTGCGGCTGAGACAATTTGGTGTTGCGACCGCCTTGAACGTGAAATACCTCCTGACCTTTTTGGAACCGGCCGGAACAAATACGCATAAAAGCAATGCGGTCGCGGTGGGCCTTGTTCATATTGGCTTGGATTTTGAACACAAACGCCGAAAACGCCTCGTCAAACGGGTTGACCTCACCCTCGGCACAACGACGCGACAACGGCGGTGTGGTCATACGTAAAAAGTTTTCCAAAAACGGTTGAACGCCAAAGTTGGTTAATGCCGAGCCAAAAAACACCGGTGACAATTTCCCGCAACGTACCTTTTCCAAATCAAATTCGCCACCGGCACCGTCCAGCAGTTCGCGGTCATCCATCAGCGTTTGGTACAACTCATCACCAAGCAAGCCCTGCAAGGCAGGGTCATCCATATCCGTCACTTTGGCATCCGCCGCGTGACCGATACCGTTGTATTCAAACGACAATACCCGATTGTTATCGCGCTCATACACGCCCTTAAAATCCCGCCCGGAACCGATAGGCCAGTTAACGGGATAGGTTTGAATACCCAGCACACTTTCAATGTCCGCCATCAGTTCATACGGGTCACGTGCGTCGCGGTCCATCTTATTGATAAACGTAAACACGGGGATATCCCGCATCATACACACCTTAAACAACTTAACGGTTTGCTTTTCCACACCTTTAGAAGCATCAATCACCATTACGGCAGAATCCGCTGCCATTAACGTGCGGTAAGTGTGTTCCGAAAAGTCCTGGTGACCGGGGGTATCCAAAATATTCACACAGTAACCATCGTATTCAAATTGCAAAACCGAGGACGTTACCGAGATACCACGCTGTTTTTCAATCTCCATCCAGTCGGATACCGCGTGCTTCATTGATTTTTTGCCCTTAACCATACCGGCGGAAGCGATTGCCCCGCCGTACAATAAGAATTTTTCGGTTAAGGTGGTTTTACCGGCGTCCGGGTGGGAGATGATTGCAAACGTGCGCCGACGTTCAATTTCGTTGTTAAAATTTGCCACGGGTGTTCCTCCAAAGATAATAAATTACATCAGTTTATTGTATCGTTTTTTTGCGAAATAATCAAGTCCTTTTGTTGCATTGCCGCCGAGAGTAATTTATCACGGTCATTCGGTAATCTTTCTGCCAGCACTTCTTCCAACATCCAATTCAGCAAATGCCCCACCGCACGGCCGGACGGAATGCCCGCATGCAATAGGTCGTGCCCGCTGACAGCCAACGTTTTGAGCGACACGCACTGACCCTCTGCCACAATACGGGTCACCCGCTCGCGCAACTTGTTAATCGTTGCCAAACGTTCCTCCTGTACACACGCCGCGTGTGCACGGGTATCCCCCTCCTGCACCGCCAACAACTGCACAACCCGTTCTTCCCCCCAACGGTTTAAGCAGCGGCGTACGGCGGTATCGGTATCCGCAATGGGGGTGTCGTGATACTTTACCAGCGTACATACCGCCTCACACGTGCGGCGGTCGTATTTTAAGCGATGCAAAATTTCACTTGCCATACGCTCACTTTCAGCGGCGTGTCCGTAAAAATGGCCGTGGCCGTTTTCATCTATCGTATAACACCGCGGTTTGCCGATGTCGTGAAGCAATAACGCTAACCGCACAACCAATTCCGGCGGTGCGGAATCCACCGCATCCAACGTATGGTACAATACGTCGCGGTCGTGATACGGGCTGTGTTGCTCAAACCCCTCCAACGCCCGCAGTTCCGGCAATATCGGGTACAGTACCGAAAAAAACGTGTGTAACACGCACCCCGCACTTGCACCCGTTAACAGACGATTTATCTCTGCCTGAATCCGTTCCGCTGCTACCGCGGTAAGCAACGGCGCGCAGCGGTGCAACGCTGCCGCTGTGGTTTGCTCCACCGCAAAACCGTAGGTGGCGGCAAAGCGCAACGCGCGCAATATCCGCAGGGCATCTTCCGAAAAACGTTCTTGTGCATTGCCCACACAACGCAAAATTCCACGGCGCGCATCCTCTGCTCCGCCATAAGGGTCGCACAACCCGCGAATAGGATGCCACGCCATGGCGTTCACCGTAAAATCCCGCCGCCGTAAATCTTCGGTAATATCCGTTACAAAACGCACGCCGTCCGGATGGCGACGGTCACGGTAATTTCCGTCCACTCGGTAAGTGGTAATCTCCAACGGTTCGCCGTGCATCATTACCGTTACCGTGCCGTGTGCCGTACCGGTGAGAATTACCGACAAATCAGCAAACAGAGCCGCAACCTGTTCCGGCAGAGCATTGGTGGTAATATCCCAGTCGTGCGGAGAGTGACCCAGCAAGCTATCCCGCACACAACCGCCCACGACCCAACCCTCAAATCCGGCTTGTTCCAGCCGATTGAGCGCTTGCACTACGATTTTAGGTAATTGTATCACGGCATATCCCCCGTTACTTAAAAATAAACCGTTTGCTGAACACGTAATTTAACAACACCACACCGATGCTGACCACGGCTTTGGCTACCATACCCTGAATGCCAAACACGGTTTGATTCAACCCAAGCCACACCAGCACGGGTACGGCGACAATCTCCATTACACCGGTGATGATACGCGCCGCAACAAATTTGCCGAGTTCCGGTAATACAATTTCCAATTTCCAACTGCGGCTGTGAAACACCCACCACTTGTTGGTAACGAACGCAAACAACACCGCCAGCACCCACGAAAGGAAGTTTGCAAAAAACACCGTTAACGTTTCGGAACCACCAAACACCAGCGCACCAAGCCACGCAAAGATGGCATAGCTTAACCAACTGACTACGGTGGTCATAACACCCCAAAACAAGTATCGTACCATTTCTAACACCGTGGTATTCTGTTGCTTTTGCGTATCCATATACTAACCCCTCGCAACCAATTGTGTTCTCTCTATTATAACTGTCTGTTAACCTATCGTCAAGTAACGCACCGCGCATTTTCCTCAACGAGATACCGTCAACGCATTGACAAGAAACGACGGGTAGTGTACAATATTCTTGATTATTGTAAATTAAGGATGTGTAGTTATGCGTCACTCTGCGGAACGCACCAAACGGGTGCCTCCGGTACTGCGGTTTATCGGTCGTTTTTTTGCTGTTTTAGGCGTAACCTTATTGCTGGTGTTGCTTCTAACAGTAGGTGCTGTGGGTGTGGTTTGTAAAGGCCCTTCCCCCACAACGCGCGATGCGTTTGTTACGACCATGCAGGAAACGAGCGCGCTCAAGTTTGTGCCGCGCATTTTTCTTACGGAACAGGAAGTCAAAGATATTTTGGACGGTAACTCCGTTATGGAAACGGAAGATACCACCGATACTTCAGCCGGCTTTGAAGAAAAGGACGAGGAAGTTACCGAGCCGATTGAACTGATTGATATTGCCGGCTCTACCTACGCCGGAAAACTGCTTATCGTGCACGACCCGTCCCGCGTGAAGGTGGCTTGCTTGCCGCACTTCAGCGAGGAAGTGGACGGCCGCACCACCGAGGGTTTTGCGAAACGCGCCGGTGCCGTGGCGGCCATTAACGGCGGCGGGTTTGTGGATACCAACGGTTTTGGTTCCGGCGGTATGCCCACCGGTATTGTTATTAAAGACGGTAAGTTGGTTTGCGGTGGTCAAAACACCGTTTCGTCTGTTATTGCGTTTGATAATAACAACCACTTGATTGTTGGCAGAATGTCCGGTGCCGAGGCGTTGGAAAAGGGCGTGCGCGATGCGGTGAGTTTTGGTCCCGCCCTTATTGTTAACGGCAAAGCGGCCGAGGTTTCCGGCACCAGCGGCGGTGTTAACCCCCGCACGGTAGTCGGTCAACGCGCTGACGGTGCCGTGCTTTTGCTGGTAATTGACGGTAGACAAGCCCACAGTTTGGGCGCCACTTACAAAGATTGCATTGACGTTATGTTAAAATACGGCGCCGTAAATGCCGGTAATTTGGATGGCGGCAGTTCCACCACCATGGTGTACAACGGCAAAGTGGTAAACA
>JAZRRV010000106.1:0-2560 GCA_045651085.1 Acutalibacteraceae bacterium | reverse complement strand
CCGGCAACCTATAAAACGCAAAAAAAGCCCGACGAATCGTACGATTCGTCGGGCTTTTTTTGCGTTTTATAGGTTGCCGGCGCAAAATTCATCGGCAAACCAAACGTTGGGCAACGTAAATTCACGGCCGTTTAAGTAATTCAGTTCGCCTGCATCGTCGGCAAAAGCAAATTTTAAGCGGTATGAGCACAGCGCTTGTTTGTGAAACCCTGTGCCTTTGTTTAAGTCGTTGGTGCCGTACTTGCCATCTCCCAACAAAGGATGACCAATCGAGGCAAGGTGTGCCCGAATTTGGTGGGTGCGTCCGGTGAGCAACTCAATTTCCAAAAGCGATAACCCGTTATGCTCCTTCAGCACGCGATACCGTGTAGCAATGGTGCGCGCGCCGCGTTGCTGGTGTTCCGAAATGTATACGCGGTTTTGCGCCTCGTTTTTTTGTAAAAAGCCGTGTAGAGTATCCTCGGATTTTTCCAAATACCCGTGCACCAAACATAGGTAGTACTTTTCAATTTCGCGGCGGCGCAGTTTTTCGTTCAATATACGCAGTGCGGCGGCAGTTTTGGCGGCAATCACAATGCCGCAAGTGTTGCGGTCAATGCGGTTCACAAGCGCCGGAGCAAAACTCGCTTCGTCCTGCGGGGCGTATTCGCCCTTCTCAAACAAATAGCGCTGAACCCGAAAAATCAGCGTGTCGCGGTATTCCTCGGTATCGGGGTGTACCAGCAATCCCACCGGTTTATTGAGTAACAGAATATGCTCGTCCTCATACACAATATCCAATTTGGTTCCCGCGTGCATAAATTCGTATACCGGTGCGGCACATTCCAAAAACTCATCCGGCGCGTACACGGCAATTACGTCACCCTCCTCCAACCGTTGGGAGACGGTGCAGCGCTTGCGGTTGACTTTAATATCTTTTTGTCGAATGTATTTGTACATCATCGACACCGGCAAATTGGGAAACGCTTTGGTTAAAAAGCGGTCCACCCGTTGGCCGGCGTCGTTTTTAGCAATGGTGAGTTGTTTCATTTTGTCTGCCCTCCGAAACACATTATATCGCATTTACCGTGCAAATACAAGTGGCTTCATAACATGCACCGCCGCGGGGCATACTGATGGAGAGGTGATGCAACTATGACATCGTTGTGGACACAAACGGCAAAATTGCCGTCGTTCTGGCCACTCACGCGGGACGAACACACCGACGTGTTGGTAATCGGCGGCGGTATCGCCGGGTTGCTTTGTGCCTTTCGGTTACAGCAAGCGGGGTTATCGGTAATTGTGGCGGAAGCCGGCCGTTTGGCGCAAGGAACAACGGCGGGAACCACTGCCAAGTTAACGGTGCAGCACGGCGGGAACTTCTACTCTTCACTGATAGAACGGCAGGGAGTAGCGTATGCCAAACAATATCGACGGGCACAGGAGCAAGCACTGGTGTGGTTTGACGAATTGGCGACGCAATTTCCGTGCGATGCGCAAACCGTGGATGCGGTGTTATATACCCGCGAAGACACCCACGCCCTGTGGCGGGAACAAACCGCCATTCGCCTCGTAGGCGGCGAGGCGGAACGCACGGAGCAACCGCTGCCTTTTCCGGTAAAGGGTGCTTTGCGCCTGCCGCGGCAACGGCAATTCCATCCGCTTAAATTGTTAGCGGGCATTGCGGGGGAATTGACCGTGTACGAGCGCACTCGCGTTGTGGAAGTGCAAGAGCATAGCGCCATTACCGAGGAGGGCGTAACCATAACGGCCAAACACATTGTGGTGGCAACGCATTTTCCGTTTATTAACCGGCGGGGATTGTATCCGCTGAAATTGTATCAAAATCGGTCGTACGTGTTGGCGCTTACGGGCGCACCACCGCTATCGGCCATGCTGCTGGACAGTGCCCCCGACGGATTGTTTTTGCGACAGTACGGTGAGTATTTGCTGATGAGCGGGCTGGGACATCGCACCGGCACGTTCGGCGGTGGGTGGAAACCGCTGGAACGTGTGGCGCGGCAATGGTTCCCTAAAGCCAGTGTGGCAGGGCGCTGGGCGGCGCAGGATTGTTGTACGGCAGACGAAGTGGCGTATATCGGGGCGTATTCCTCCCATGCGCCGACGTGGTCGGTAGCCACCGGATTTAATGGCTGGGGTATGAGCGGTTCGTTGGTAGCCGCCCAAGTGCTGACCAACCGCATACTGGGCAACGCCGAGCAAGCGGACACACTGTTTTCACCGCAGCGACGTGTACCCGCCGCACCGCTGTGGGCGAATGCGGGTGAATCGGTAAAAGGGTTACTCACACCAACCGTGCCGCGTTGTACGCATTTGGGGTGCGCTTTGCACTGGAATCCGTGGGAACACAGTTGGGATTGCGCCTGCCACGGCTCACGTTTCGGGAGCGGCGGTCAGGTGCTCCACGGTCCGGCTATGCAGGATTTATCAAATCCGCCTAAACAAAAACAAGCGGGAGACAAATAGCCACCCGCTTGTCATTTTTCTTATACCGTTTCTTTTTCCGCAATTTTGCGACCCATCAACACGCCCATAACCGAAGCCATCATTAATCCGCGGG
>JAZRRV010000105.1:0-4426 GCA_045651085.1 Acutalibacteraceae bacterium | reverse complement strand
TCTTACAGTTTATTCATATCCCATTCACAATCGGCGGTAAAATTTCTGATATACTCAAAGCGTACTCAAGAGAGCGTTGCGATATGGTATCGGACAAGTTCTCGTAAAACGAGTGCATTTACCCCTCCTCAAAATACCCCTCTAACAAGCACAAGGGTTGCTGAACAAGCAGCCCTTGTGCTTTTTTGCATAATTGGACGAGCCGCCGCATAGGAATGTGACAAGACGAGGGGGATGGTTATGGAAAACGGATGGCATACCGTCTGTTCGTTATTGCCGGAGCCGTTAGGGCGAGCATTGAATGCCTTGCCGCCTGGCGTACGGTTTCAAGTGCAAGAGATTCGTTTGCGTGCGGGACAGGCCGTGACAGTGGGGATTCGCGGCACGGAACAGGTGATTACCCCCGCCGGCATGGTGAGTACGTGCGCCGCGGAGGGGTTGTTTTGCCCTGAGGAATGGCTGCGACAGGTGGTGGACCGTGTGTGCGACCATTCGGTGTATGCGCACCAAGAAGAACTGCGGTGCGGTTTTTTTGCGGCACCGGGGGGCTGCCGTATTGGTATTGCGGGTACGGCGGTAACGGAAAACGGGAGGGTTATCAGTTATCGCAACCTTACCTCACTTTGTATTCGGGTAGCGCGGGAGCATCGTGGGTGTGCGGCGGCGTTGGCGGAACAGTTGTGCCGTGGCGGGGTGGTGCACAGTGCTTTGTTGTGCGGTGAGCCATCCAGCGGAAAAACCAGTTTATTGCGTGATTTGTTGCGGGAACTGACCGCACGGCGGCTCTCCGTGACTGCCGTGGATGAGCGTGGTGAGTTAACGGGCGGTGTCGCGGTGGGGTGTGATATATTGCGTGGCACCCCCAAGGCCGTGGGCGTGGAGCAGGCGGTGCGTTGTTTAGCGCCGCGAGCGGTGGTGTTTGACGAATTGGGCGGTGCGGAGGAATTGCACGCCGTGCGGCAGGCGCTGCACAGCGGTGTGGCGGTAATCACCTCGGTTCACGCGGGTACGGCAGCGGAAGTATTGCGCAGAGAAGGTGTGCGGGAATTACTATACAGTGGTGCATTTGCATATGTGGGCATATTGCGTGGGTGCTGTGCACCGGGTGAATTGTCGCGGTTAATACGGGTGGAGGAATGGTTAAATGAAATGGATGGGCGTGTTGCTGGTGTGCATAGCGGGCATGGGGTGCGGGTTGTCGGCTCGAGCGAAATTACAACGCCGCGTGCGCTCGTTAAACCTGTTAGCACGGTTGGCGAAACAGTTGGCGGAGCGGGTACGGTATACGGCAGCACCATTGGGTGAAATATTGCGCGAATTGGCATTCTCGGCGGAATTTCAGCAATTTCCGTTGCTGAAGCATTTGAGTGAGGCGTCGGTTGTTACGTGGCGTACGGATTTGAGTAAGGCGGTCCGGTGTTGTTCGGCGGAACTGGGGTTGACAAGCGAAGACGAGCGGTTGCTGACGGCGTTTACCGACGGTTGGGGTACGGCCGACGTACAAGGCGAGGTGCATCGTTTTGAACAGTACGCGCTATTGTTTGAGGAGCAGTGCCTTGCCGCGCGGGATATGGTAAAACGCCGCGGACAGATATACGTTACGTGGGGTGTTTGCGGCGCAAGCGCAGTGGCTCTGTTATTGCTATAACGCGGTGGGAGGAACGGACAATGGATGTGGATTTGATATTTAAGATTGCGGCTGTCGGTATCATTGTGGCGGTGCTGAATCAAGTGCTGATTCGTTCAGGGCGGGAGGAGCAAGCCATGATGACCACACTGGCAGGTTTAATTGTGGTGTTAACGATGGTGGTTACCGAAATCAGCGATTTGTTCCGTATGGTAAAATCGGTGTTCGGGTTGTGAGGATATGACGGTTTCGGTACTGATGGCGGTAGCGGTCATTGCGGCGTTTTTAGCAATTACTTTGCGACGGCACGCGCCGGAGCAGGCGTTGGCGGTGGGCTTGGCGGCCGGATTTTTATTGCTTGCCGTGTCACTCGGTGATGCGGTGCCGCTGCTTTACGAGTTAGAGGAGTTGTTGGATGCCGGCGGGTTACCGTCCTCGTACGTTGCGGTGTTATTCAAATCGTTGGGTGTTTGTTTGCTGACCCAGTTTGCTTCCGATGCATGCCGCGATGCGGGTGAACAAGGGTTAGCCGCCAAAGCGGAACTGGCGGGGAAACTGGCGTTGCTAACACTCGCGCTGCCGTTATTCCGCAAGGTGGCGGAATTGTCGCTATCGCTGATACAGGAGGGCGGTTTATGAAAACGGTGGTCGCAACGGTGCTTGTATTGGTGTTATTGTGCATGGGGGGATTACCTGTTGCGGCACAAACCGTGGAGCAACTGTACGAGGAACAGTTACAAGCCAGCGGGGGGCGCGAGTTGTTGGCGGCGTTACCGGAGGAAACACGCCATTTGTTGGACAAGTTAGGGATTGACACGTTGGAAATGACCTCGTTTACGCAGTGGGATACCCGAACCGCGTTGCGGGAACTCTTGTCGTTGTTCACCTCGTTGCTGCGCGGCCCGCTTTCCTCGGCGGCAGTGGTGTTGGTGATTGTTGTGCTTTGCGCGTGGGTGGAGGGTATGCGCGAAACGTTGCGTGTTGAAGAAGCATCCACCGTGTTTAGCACGGTTTGCGCGTTGGCGGCGTGCGGATGCGTGATGGTGCCGATTGCCGATTGTATTGGCAACGTGCGCGATGCGATGACCTCCACCTCGGTGTTTATGGGTAGTTTTGTGCCGGTGTATGCGGGGGTGCTTATCACGGGTGGCAAAGCGGCGACGGCGTTGTCGTTTCAATCGATAGTGTTATACGCTGCGGAATTGCTTTCGTGGGTGGCGGGGCAGGTGGTGGTGCCGTTGATGACGGTTTCACTGGCGCTGGGGCTGACCGGTTCGGTGACACCGCAGATAAAATTGGGCGGTGTAGGGAAATGGCTGGGCAAAGCGGCGGCGTGGATACTCACTTTGGGGATGATATTGTTTTCCGGTTTGCTTTCGTTGCAGAGTTTGGCGGGCGGTGCGGCCGACACGTTGGGCACCCGCGCGGTAAAGTTTTCCATTTCCAGTTTCGTGCCGGTGGTGGGCGGGTCACTCAGTGAGGCGTTTACTACCATTCAGGGGTGTTTGGGGGTGCTGCGTTCCACGCTGGGGTGCTTTGGCGCGTCGGCAACGGCGTTAATCGTACTACCGCCGCTCATAACGTGTGTGTGCTGGTGTGGCGTACTTTCGGTATGCCGCACGGCGGCAGAGTTGTTTGAATTGCAAGCCCTTACCGCGTTGCTGGACACCGCCCGCGACACGGTAAAATGCTTGGTTGGGGTGCTGCTTTCGAGCGGATCGTTTTTAATTGTTGCGCTCACGGTGGTATCCACGGCGGCGGGAGGGTTGTAGATGGACGGAATCCGTGCTTGGAGTACCGCGGTGTGCTTGGCGGCGCTGGGGTGTGCGGCGGTGCGGCTATTGGCGCCCAAAGCGGGTACCGGTAAACTGTTTCAACTGATAACCGCTACCTTTTTTCTGTGTTGTTTAGTTTCGCCGCTGCTGGACTATCGGTTGCTTGCGGATTGGGAGGTAGAGCACCTGCCGCCGGCGGTGGTGGATGAGTTGTTGGAGGATACGGTAAACGAACAACTGCATCGGCAAGTAAAAGATACCGTTACCGCCTTGGCAGAGGAGGCCTTAGCCGCCCGCCGTGTGAGCGCAAAAAAAATTGAGGTGACTACGGATAGTTTGGAAAACGGCGGCATATACATTCAACAGATTACCATTACGGTGGACAAACAAAGTATGCCCACGGCGTTGGTGGTGGGGGAGGTGTTGGAAACACAATTGGAAGCACCGGTTGCCGTGCAGGCGGCCTCGTGAAAGGAAGGAATGTGTATGGGATTTTCTATTGGCGGTCGGGCGGAGAAAGGACGGGAATGGTTCCGCGGTGAGCGCGGACGGCGTTGGTTGTTGTTGGGCGGTGTGATGGGGATTGCTCTGTTGGTATTGCCGGAATGGCTGCCGCGCACGGCAAAAACAACCGAGCCGGCTCAAACGGCAGAATCTTTTGTGAAGCAGACAGAAGAGCGCCTGAGCGCCATTGTATCCAGCATTGCGGGCGCGGGAAAATGCCGTGTGCTGGTGACGTTAGAAAACGGCGTGGAGTATGTGTACGCTCAAGAACAAAAACTGAATTCCGACCGGCAGGAGGACACGGATGAGGGGGCTACACGGTTGACACAACGCGTGGGCAGTGAGAGCACCGTTATGGTGGGGGACACCGCGGACGGACGCGAGGGGTTGTTGGTTACGGAAATTCAACCTACCGTTCGGGGTGTGGTCGTTGTGTGTGAAGGCGGCGGGCATGAGGAGGTACGCCGTCGCATTGTGGAAGCGGTAAGCGTGGCAATGGATTTGTCCTCTAAACGCATTT
>JAZRRV010000104.1:0-2712 GCA_045651085.1 Acutalibacteraceae bacterium | reverse complement strand
CGGGTTACAAGCCGTGGTGTTGCCGGGCGGGTTACCGGGTACGGAGCATTTGCGTGCTGCCGCCTCGGTGAATGCGTGTTTGGACCAAGCGGCGGCGGACGGCGTGTTGTTGTGTGCCATTTGCGCCGCCCCGTCGGTACTGGGCGAAAAAGGGTTGCTGGACGGCCGTGCCGCTACCTGTTACCCGGGGTACGAGCCACAGTTGCGTGGCGCTGTTTTAAGTGAAAACGCGGTAGCCGTATCGCACGACCGCATTACCGCCAAAGGCGCGGGGGTAACGCTTCCGTTTGCGTTGGCGATTGTGGAACGGCTTTGCTCGGCACAAACGGCCGCACAGTTGGGAGAGGCGATGCAATGCCGGTAAACGATATTCGACCGTTGAAAATGCGCCTGCGCGCTCAATATCGTGCCATTCGCACGGGAATGACGGCGGACTTTAAGGCGCACTGTGACAGCCGCATTGCCGCACGTGTGAGGCGGTTGTGGCAATACCGCAACGCTCGCCAACTGTTGGTGTACGTCTCCACCCCCATTGAGGTGGATACCCGCGCGCTGATTACGCAAGCGCTGGCGGACGGCAAGCGTGTGGCGGTGCCGCGCTGTATTCCCGACACACGCCAAATGGCGTTTTATTACATTCACTCGTTGGAGGAACTGTCGCCCGGCAGTTTCGGCGTGGACGAACCGCAACCTTCCTCGGAGCATTTGGTCACGGATTTTTCGGAGGGGCTCTGCATTGTTCCCGCGTTTTGTTACGATTTTGGCGGGTATCGGTTGGGATACGGCAAAGGGTATTACGACCGCTTTTTACCGCAGTACGGCGGGCATTTGGTTGGTATTTGTTACAGTTCTTGCGTGCGGCGTCAGTTGCCGCATGGTCGGTACGACCGCCCCGTAGAACTGATTGTTACGGAAAACTACATTCGCCGCACCGACCGCGGCACCCAACCCGAAGGAGGAAAACACCATGGCCGATGAGAAACGCTACGACGTGGACGACATTTTGAGCGAATTGCAGGGCCAGCCGGCGCCGCAGCCGCCCGCCGAACCTGAGCCGCCCGCCAAAAAGCCGTTCACGCTGCATTTGAATTTGGACGACGAATACGGTGAGCCGGTAGAAACCGCCCCCGTGGTGCGCGAGGAGCAACCTCCGGTACATACAGCACCCGCCGCGGCGCCTGCCGAGCCGCCCAAACCGAGCAAGAAAAAGCCAAAGCACCGCTGGCTTCGCGGCGTGATTTATGCCGTTACGGTACTGACGGTTTCTGTGCTGCTGGCGTATTTTTTGATTGTTGGCGGTCTGGACTTTACGGGCCTTACCCGCACGGGTGAGACGGTGGATTTGGATATTCCCGCCGGCGCTTCCACGGCCGAAGTCGCCGCCATTTTGGACGAAAAGGGCTTAATAGACCAGCCGCTCGTGTTCCGCTTGTACGCCCGTGTTTCGGGTGCGGACGGCACGTGGCAGCCGGGCAGTTTCAGTTTAACGCCCAACATGGGGTACCAAACGTTGGTGCGCAAACTGCAAACCGCGCGCAAGCGTGACACCGCTACCGTACTCATTCCCGAAGGGTTTACCGTGGACAAAATTGCCGCGCGGTTGGAGGCCAAGGGCGTGTGTACCGCTACCGAATTTTACCGCGCCGTGTCGCAGGTGGATTACAGTGCGGATTACGAGTTTATTGCCGCTTTTTCTGCTGTGGAACAAGCGGATTACGCCGCGCGCATTTATAAGTTGGAGGGGTATTTGTTCCCCGATACGTACGAATTTTATCTGGGTTGTTCGGGCGAAACGGTGGTGCGCAAAATGCTGGACAACTTTGACCGCCGTTTGGATACGTCCATTCGTGCCGCTATGAAAGCCAAGGGCTACACAATGGACCAACTGGTGATATTGGCTTCCATTGTGCAGGGGGAAGCCGGTACGACGGACGATATGGCTAAAGTGGCGCGCGTGTTGGCGAATCGTATGGAAGACACCGCCACCTACCCCAAACTACAGTGCGATTCCACGGGCGATTATGTTAAAGACGTACTTTCCTCCGGCGGCAGTGTGAGCGCCAGCAATACGGCATACGACACGTATGAGCGCGAAGGGTTGCCCGCCGGTGCCATTAACAACCCCGGTTTGGCGGCCATTAAAGCGGTACTCACCCCGTCCGAGGACGAAACCATCCGCCAATGCTACTTCTTTGCCACCGACTACAAAACCAACATTACGTATTTTTCCAAGACCTACAATCAGCACGTGAATATTTGTACTCGCTACGGGATTGGTATGTATGGATAATCGCGTGATACTGCCGGAGGTACTGGCACCCGCCGGCGACCGTGAACGGCTGGATGCTGCCTTGCTCTACGGCGCGGACGCGGTGTATCTGTCCGGCACGCGGTTTGGTATGCGCCGTGCACCTGCCAATTTCACCAACGAGGAATTGCGGGCGGCCATTGCCGCCGTGCACGCGCAAGGGCGGCGGGCGTACGTTACCGTAAACGTGTTGCCCCGCAACGGCGAAATGGAAGAACTACCCGCCTACTTGGCGTGGCTGGACGATTGCGGCGCCGATGCTATCATTGCCGCCGACTTGGGCGTGATGTCGCTTGCGCGGCGGTATGCGCCGCATTGTGAACTGCACGTGTCTACCCAGTTGGGTATCGTCAACTATGTTACCGCACAAATGCTGTACGATATGGGCGCCACCCGCGTGGTAC
>JAZRRV010000103.1:0-3556 GCA_045651085.1 Acutalibacteraceae bacterium | reverse complement strand
TTTTATGCTCTTCAGCCCAATCGCGCACCGCGTCAATGCTCGCGCCCGCATCACGCATATCTGCCAATTTGTCCATAAGTAACCCAAAGCCGGAGGATGCCGCCAACGAATCCACCACATAAATGCGGCGGTCAGGATACCGTTCCGCGGCAATCGCCGCCGCATTGCGTGCCGAGTTCACCGAACCCGAAATGCCGGAGGATAATGCCAAGTGCAATACGTCTTTTCCCTCCGCCAACAAGGAGTCAAAATACTCCAGATACTCCGAAATATTCACCTGCGAAGTAGAGGTATCCGCTCCCTCCGCCATACGACGGTAAAATTCCGGAAACGGAATGGATTGCCCCAGGTCATCCAAATATTCCACGCCGTCCAACGTGTAGTGAAAACAAATGTACCGGATGTTGCGTCGTTCAAAATGCTCCTTGGTCAAATCTGCCGTGGAACAACAACTTAAAATAAAATCACTCATGCCAAATCCTCCGTTTGTCGCACCGCACAGCGGGCGTTTGTTTACCCTAAGAGTATACCACGATTTCCCGCTATTTGTTCTCTCCGTTGGCAACCATTCTCTCTACAAATACAATCGCCGTAGTGGAATGGTTTTCAGCCACTCTACTACGGCGAGAATTTGTAAAAAAAGACTCACATTTTGTCGTTTATACGCGGTGCAACCGTCCGTCTTCCAGCCGCCACACACTTTCACACCCTGCCACGGTTGTGTTTTTGTGAGAAATGAGCAGTACCGCTCGGTCACGCAACGTGCGCAGGTTGTTGAGCAATTGTTCCTCGGTAGCGGCATCCAGTGCGGAGGTACACTCATCCAACAACAGTATGGGCGCATTATCCAGCAAAGCGCGTGCAATGCCAATGCGTTGTGCCTGCCCTTCCGAAACGCCAAATCCGTTTTCGCCCACAACCGTGTCCAACCCTTGCGGCAACGTTGCCACAAAATCGTCCAGGCAAGCCAACCGCAACGCCTCATTCAAGCGTTCCTCGGCAACAGGGCGGAAAAAGGCAACGTTTTGGCGCAAAGTGCCGGCAATCAGCGGATTTCCCTGCGGCACATACGCCATCAAACGGCGGGTAGCCGCACTTGCTGCCACCGAAACCTCTCCGTCCAGCGTAATCTCCCCCGCGTTGCACGGATGAATGGCCAAAATCAGTTTCATTAACGTGCTTTTCCCAATGCCGGAAGCACCCACCAACGCCACACATTCCCCACGGCGCACCGCTAAGGTAACGTCTTGCAATACCGGCGTGTCGTCATCGTACGCAAAGGAAACGCCCGACAACGTTAACTGCCGAAACCCCTGTGCCAACAAGCCGCTATCTACCGGCAAGGCGGGCTTGGGTTCCTCCGGCAACGAATCCGTTTGATACAACCGCTCTGCCGATGCCATCAGCGCATAATATTGCGTTAACAACCCGGAAGCACCGCGCAGCGGCACTTGCAACTGCGAGACGATTTGCAACAACGCGGTGAGTGTACCAACCGTCATCGTACCCACTACCAAACCAAAAGCGCACCACACCAGTACCACGTAATAGGCGGCAGTCATTATCATATACAACCCGCTGCTGCCCAACACCTGCAACCGATTACGCCTTAATTTGCACTGCAAATACGCCTGTTGGTGAGCGTCCAGTTGCTCCTCTACCGCCTCTTGGTTATCAAACGCTTTAACGAACAACAGGTGCGATAGCATTTCCTGCATAAACGAGCGGGTCTTTCCGTTTGCTTCTTGGCACCGCTTATGCAGTCGCTTTAATCCGGAACCGTACCATCGACTGCACACAACGCCCAACAGCCCCACCGCTATCATCACCAACATGAGTTGGGGGGCTAACGTTGCCATTACCGCAATACACCCCACCAAACGCGCCACCATCGATACCGCCGACGGAAGCAGCCCCACCAGGTTGCCGGATACTACCGCAACGTCGCTGGTAAGTTGTGTCAGCAATTCGCCGGAATGGTGGGTATGTACCGTGGCGTAGTCGGCGCGCAGCAACGAGGAAAACACCCGCCCTTGCAACGCAATTTCCACCTTGCCCACAAGGTAAACCCGCCAATGCGAAACGGTTGCGTACAATATCACCTGACCAATAACCACCGCAACCACTGTCAATGCGGGGCGCTACAATATCGGTTGCTGCAAACAATCCCACAACGTATGAACGGTCGTGCTTTCCTGCAACGCGGTTGCGGCGCTGAGCAAATCCTTGGATAAAAGCGCCAACCAAATATATGCCAATGCCAACGCCGTCTCCAACAACGTCAACACCAGCACACCCGCAAACTGGCGGCGCGTATGGCGGTACAGCCACGCGCCTGCCGTATTCTTTTCCTTCATCGGCGCCACCTCCGCAACCGAGCTACCACCCGAAAAATAAACGGACGCAACGGGCGCAACCACATCCAAACCGTACTGTACAATCGGTAGGCCACACTGCGGCAACTTCCCGCTTTCCCTTTGCGAATAAAGCCCGTCATCACCGCCAGCACGCAGTCCTTAGGCAACCCCACTTCCAACTGGCGTTGCGCATCCCCTGCCAAAGTATAGGTATCCTCCTGCACGCGCAAAATGCGGTGCAGCACAAACGTTCCGTCCGGACGGCGGTATAACGGTACGTCCCCTCGCCGCAGTGCACGTGGGTCACACGCGGATAAAATGGCACTGTCCCGCTTGTGGGCAAACAACGGGCGCATACTGTTCCCCGTTACACCCAGCGTGACGGTTAACCCTTGACGGAATGAATCCTCTATCATCGGCAACAAATCCGCCAAGGAAACCGTCATTTCTACCGGCTTCATACGAGCAGCTCCGCCTCGCGCAGTCTATCGGCAAAAGCGGCAACGTCGGTCGCCGCAGTAGCGGCATCCACCGCGTATTCTGCCGTGAGAGCTGCACACAGTTGCTCCGCCGTGCGTTCCTCTTGCAGTTGTTTCCATAAAAACGCACCGGTTTCATTCAGGGTAATCAACCCTTCAAAATTCAATGTCTGCCGACCAACGGCAACCACCACGTACTCGCCGCCAATTTCCCGCAGCACAAAGCCATCTTTAATCTTCATACCGTTTCTCCTTTACAACCCCACGGCAGCGCGAACCGTCTCCACTGCCTCGGTACTAATGGTACATCCCAGTAAAAATACCGGTACACTGCGAATAAGGCGCATAGCGGAATCCACCAATTTTTCGCCCAACGCACTGTCGTGGAAAGGCATGGGCAGTTCCCGCTTCATATACAACAGCGCTTCGGTAGGCGATAACCGCCGAATGGTGTTTTGCGGCTTTTGTTCCAAAAACACCATCGCTCGCAACGGGGCGGCAACGTTGTTGTTCAAATCGGTTTTGCCGCTCCACGGTGTTCCGTAAATCATCGGGACACCGTCTTGGTTGAAACGAACGGTCGGTTTGTCATCGTTAACCATCACAACCCGCTCACCGTAACACTCCCGCCACAACCCACTGTGCGAAGTCGGAGGCCAAGCGGTCTTAGGAAGACAACATGTTTCCCCAACTCCTTGGCTCACAGAACGACATGGCTAC
>JAZRRV010000102.1:0-1201 GCA_045651085.1 Acutalibacteraceae bacterium | reverse complement strand
CGTATATGCCCGTAGCCAAGGGGCTTACCTACTTGTTAATGGTATTGTTTGCCGGCGGCGTGTGGCCGCTTACCTTCCCGTGGTTTGCCCGCTTGGGGAACAAAACCGCCGCATAATCAAACATAAGCAACGCCCCCGACGATGTCGGGGGCGTTTTCGTTTAGTTTTTTGCAGCAACTTCGTCGCTTTTTTCTTGCTTTGTGGGTAACAGACGACGTTTTACCTGCGTGCTGTCAAACAAGCGGCGGATTTGTACCCGCCCAACGTATTGCGCCGCGCACGCGGGACACTGCAACGGTGCTTGAAAGTACCGATGCACAAACTGCCACGGTGCGCCGAGGCGCAGCCGTTTGCCGCACGCTTCGCAACGGAATGTGAAATCCGCAGCTTTGGCGGACGGGTCATCCAGTTCCCGCACAAACGACGGCTTAAAGGTAATGCGGCGATAAAACTCCTCGTTCATAGGACGCGTGGCGGCGTTAAACGACGCCGCCTCATACACGCGCGCCAAAACGCGTGCCGACAAAATGCTGTCGTCGATGGCGTGGTGCAGTTCCAGCGTGCTGCTATCCATTCCCAGCAGTTCTGCAAACTTTGCCAACGCCACCTGCTGTGCAGTGCCCAACCCCAATCGCTGTTGTGCGTATGCCTGCAAATCCAGATAATGGGAGCCGAACGGAATGGATTGCTCGCCGTAATAATAGCGGCAATTTTCCATAAACACCAGCAAATCCGTGGTGCTCCACGTGAGTAACACCGTTTCCTCATCGCCCACAAAACGGCTAAGCCGTTCCATGGCTTCGGCAAACGTTGTTCCCTGCCGCACCTGCTCGTCCGTAAAACCCGTGAGGTCGGTGACCCAGTGGGTAAGTTTACGGCTGACGCGCGGACGAATAAGCACATCAAAACGTTCGGCAATGCTAAAGTCCGTATGCAACTTCACGGCACCGATTTCAATAATCTCATTAAAATAGCCGTTGAGTTGCTTACAGAACGCGCCGTTCCATTCCAAATCCAATACCACGACTGCCAACGGATTAGCCCATTCCTTTCAACTGACGACCCGCCAGAATGTGAAAATGCAGATGATGCACGGTTTGACCCGCCTCGGCACCGTTGTTGGTGACCACGCGGTAATCGGTAATGCCCTGCTCGGCAGTGACGGCGGCAATCACCTCAAAAATATGTGCCACCACGGCGC
>JAZRRV010000101.1:0-1762 GCA_045651085.1 Acutalibacteraceae bacterium | reverse complement strand
GCATTGTGGGGTTCGGTTCCCTTATGGTATACCAACATTTTGCATACGGGTCAAGAAAAAAGCACCCTTTGCCACACGGCTTTGGGTGCTTTTTGCTTGGTTATAGTTTATTACAATTCAAAATCCACACAAGTGCGTTCGGTTGCCACCGCGTGCACAAAACTCTTTACTTCCACGTGCGCGGGGTGGTCGGCGTATACGGCCAGCGCTTCGCGGTCGGTAAAGCGAGTGGTGAGCGCGACATCGTAAGTGCCGCCGTTAAAGTTAAAACCGACGGTGGCTTCCAGTAATCCGGGAATTACGCCTACCAACGCTTCCAATTTTTCTTTCATCAACCGAGCGTTGGTGGCCTTGTCGGCACCGGCGGCGGTGTCTGCCAATTTCCACAAAACAATGTGTTGAACCATTACAACTCCTCCTTTCAATATTCTGACCAATATTTGCGGTCTAAACTGCGGTATTGAATGGCCTCGGCAATGTGCGGCGGCTCAATCGTATCGCTTGCCGCTAAGTCGGCAATCGTGCGGGCAACCTTAAGAATACGGTCATACGCACGCGCCGACAAATCCAGCCGGTCAAACGCGGATTCCAACAAGGTTGCGGCCGCGGGAGCCAGGGTGCAATATTCCCGCAGGCCGTCCGGTGGGAGTGCGGCGTTGGTGAGAACGCCGGTTGCTGCCTGCCGCGCCGCTTGCCGTGCGCGAGCACGGTTCACACGTTCACGAATGGCAGAGGAATCTTCTGCCGGTGTGCGGGAGGCAAGCTGCTCGTATTCCACCGGAGGAACTTCAATATGTAGGTCAAATCGGTCCAGCAACGGGCCGGATACGTGCGATAAGTACCGACGGCGCTCCGTCGCCGAGCAAGTACATTGCCGCGTAGGATGCCCAAAATAGCCGCAGCGGCACGGGTTCATAGCCGCCACCAATATGCACGAGCAAGGATAGGTCACGTTGCCGCTTACGCGGGAAATGGTAACGTTCCCGTCTTCCAACGGTTGGCGCAACGCTTCCATAGAGGAACGCGCAAACTCCGGCAATTCATCTAAAAATAGAACACCGTGGTGCGCCAATGAAATCTCGCCCGGACGGGGGTTGGTTCCGCCACCCGTTAACCCTCGCGAGGACACGGTATGGTGCGGCGAGCGAAACGGGCGGTGCGAAAGCAACCCCGCACCGGCGGGTAACATGCCCGCTACCGAATGTAATGCCGTGGCTTCCAACGCTTCTTGCCGCGTAAAATCGGGTAAAATGGAGGGGAGGCGCTTGGCCAACATACTTTTGCCGGAACCCGGCGGGCCGATAAGCAACACGTTGTGACCGCCTGCCGCCGCAATTTCCATAGCGCGGCGGGGAACGAGTTGGCCCATAACGTCCCGAAAGTCGGGGGCGTGTGTGTCAGTGTTAGGGCAAAATGCCTGCGGCGGCACGGGAGAGAGCCGTGTTTCTCCGCGTAGGTGCGCCAGTAATTGCGTAACGTGCGAAACACCGTACACCGCAATACCATCGACAACAGCACCCTCAGCGGCATTGTCTGCCGGCAAATACACAGTTGCTATGCCGGCGCGGCGAGCGGCAATGACCATCGGCAATACGCCGGTTACCGGGCGAATATCCCCCGTGAGGGACAATTCGCCGATAAAGGCGGCTGTTTCTGTAAGGTTAGCGGGTAACTGACCCGCTGAGCATAACAATGCCAAAAACAAAGGAAGGTCGTATACTGAGCCCAAGTCGGATCGTAGCCATGTCGTTCTGTGAGCCAA
>JAZRRV010000100.1:0-16638 GCA_045651085.1 Acutalibacteraceae bacterium | reverse complement strand
GGTGGAGGATTCAGGCGAAGGGATTTGCTTTTATGTTTTTTGCTATAATGTTCAGCCCGGCGTGAAAATTGATTATTCGGATGGCTCAAGCACTTTGGAAATCGCTTCTCCCGAGCCAACTGCTTCCGCTATTTTCTCTACAAGCACCACTTCGACTCCGCAAATCAGTTTAGAGTCAAATGAAAATACGGTATATACCACCAAATCAGGTAAGCGCTATCATTCGAGCAAAGCTTGCTCTTGGCTTAAAAACGCAAAGGAAATTTTCGATTCCAATTTGAAGGATGCGCAAAGCAAAGGATTGACTCCTTGCTCTATTTGCTATTAAAAAAAAGATCCCCAAACGGGGATCTTTTTGTTATTATTGTGAAAACAACAAGGTTCCGGGGTACCCGCCCGCAATTTTAATTGCGACTGGCGGGTCGGGTTCTTATTATGTGCGAAATACCCAGCCGCGCTGGAGACGGAAACTGACCAAAAACAGTGCAATATCCACCACCAGTTTCCAAAACATTTGTCCCCACCCTGTAAGGGCGAACAACGTGCTGGTTGCCAATGCCGATACCGTAACTTGTACCACGCACAACACCGCATACCGCACGATACTGCCGCCACCCGCATGGCTTTTGAACACCCCGTTGCGGTTAACCGTGTAGTTAAACAACGAAGAAAGCACCCGCGCGGCGTACACGGCAACAATAATCGCTTGCTCTTTTGCCAGCGTAGGTGCCAAGGCACCGGTGAGCAGTTTGTAAAACAAGGTGTATAGCAGCATATCCACCGCAAACGAGGACAGCGATGCCGCCAAAAACTTGGCAAACACGGCATAAATGCGCAGTGAATCGGTTAACGGGTTAAAGTGAGAGGAGCGATTCTCCTCAATATATACCGTTTCTATGGGCACCTCGATTAACGGAATAGCATCCGATTTGGCGTCCAGAATCATATTCATTTCAAATTCATAGCGTTCGCCCTTGGTGGCAAGAAACCGCCGCATAAGCGGTGCAGAAAAACCGCGCAGGCCGGTTTGAGTATCAGACAAGGCAATGCCGCACAGTAAGCGTAACAACCGACTGGTCAGCACGTTGCCGAATCGGCTACGCGCAGGAATGTCGGTCTGTTTACTGCTAAAATCACGGCATCCCATAATTAACGCCTCAGGGTGCGCCAGCGTTTGTGCTGCAACCGCCTGAATATCCGCCACGCGATGCTGACCGTCCGCATCCACTGCCACAGCCGCCGCGCACGGAACTTCTGCGCACAGCAAATAATGAAACGCCGTTTTCATTGCACGGCCTTTCCCTTGGTTTACCGCGTGTTTCAGCACCGTGCAACCGTAGGTTGTACGTGCTTGCTCAAAAAAGCAGTCATACTCCGGTGCACTGCCGTCATTCACCAATACGATGTTTTCAAACTGAGCGGCACGCAGGTCGCTTAATAACTGCAACAACTTTTCATCGGGATTGAGCGAAGGTATAACGATGGATACCTGCCGATTCACTTCCATACTCCCACCTCTTGCCTTCAATTATACCGAATCCCGTGACATTTTTCAACCTTTCTTGCACATTTACCGTAAAAAAACGGAGTGATGGCCTCACTCCGTTTTTTGCGCTGCTTATTCTTCTTTTAACAACGATTTGTACAAGCGAATGTACTCGTTGGCCGAACGCCCCCAACTGAAATCGCACTGCATAGCACGTTGCACAATGCCGCCCCAATCGGCTTTGTTGTGGTATGCCCCCAAACCGCGGTGAATGGCGTGCAGCATATCGTCCGCATTGTAGGTTTGGAACGTAAAACCGTTGCCGACACCGTCACCCAAATCGTGAATGGAATCCTTGAGTCCGCCGGTTTCACGCACAATGGGAACCGCCCCGTAGCGGCACGCTATCATTTGCGATAACCCACACGGTTCGCTTTGTGATGGCATTAAGAATAAATCCGATGCCGCATAAATTTTTTGCGCCAATTCCGGCACAAAACCGGAGCAAAAACTGAATTTTTGCGGGTATTTTTCCTGCATTTCGCGGAAAAAGGTTTCATACGTCCATTCACCGGAACCCAGAATAACCATTTGCACGTCCTCTTGCAGCAGTTGTTCCTGCACGTGCTTTACCAAATCGAACCCCTTATGCGATGCCAAACGGCTGACCATACCAATGAGCGGTACATCGGAACGCACCGGCAAACCCAGCCGCTCTTGCAACGCGCGCTTGTTTTCCGCCTTGCCGGAAATATCCTCGGCCGAATACGGCGCGTACAAGGCCGGGTCGGTTTCCGGATTGTACGTTTCGGTATCAATCCCGTTAAGAATACCCGATAATTTCCATTCGCGCAGTTTCAAGATGGAATCCAATCCGTGCGAGTACCACGGGTCTAAAATCTCCTTGGCATAGGTGTTGCTCACCGTGGTTACTCGGTTTGCCGCTTCAATACCGGCTTTCATCAAGTTAAGGCAACCGTCCTGCTCCATAAAATCGCGTGCTTCCGCAGGTAGGCCAAACACGTCTTCCATAATCTCAAAACCGTATTTACCCTGGTACTGAATGTTATGAATGGTGTACACCGTTTTGATGGAACTGTACGGTTCTGCCTGTGCATAAAACAACGTGTGATAAACGGGAATCAGGGCACACTGCCAATCGTTAGCGTGCAAAATATCCGGCTTAAAATCAATGTACCGTAACATCTCTAACACCGCACGGGAGAAAAACGCAAACCGCTCCGCATCGTCGTAATGTCCGTACAAACCGGCACGCTTGAAATAATACTGGTTATCCAGCAAATAGTAAATAACCCCGTTGTGTTTTGCCTCAAACACACCGCAATATTGACGGCGCCACGCCACCGGTACCGAGAAACTGGTAAGGAAAGTCATATTCTCGCGCAGTTCCTGCGGTACGGCTTCGTACAGCGGCAACACCACGCGACACCCCACCAAACGGGTGCGCAATGCGCGGGGTAATGAACCCGCTACATCCGCCAGTCCGCCGGAAGCGGCAAACGGATGCGCTTCACTGGTTGCATACAGAACTTTCATTTTTCTTCCTCCCTCCGGCAATATTATACCATCGTGTTTTTTCGAACCGTTACAGGATACCCATCACACCCTTGCAGCGTGCGTCTATCACGCACGCACACGTATTTGTCCGTAATGACATAATCCAAATGGCTGCCCGCACCAATCATACTGCCCTGCATTAAAATGCAGTGCTCCACCACCGCATCACGCGCTACACGCACGTTGCGGAACAAAATGGAATTGCGCACGGTGCCCTCAATTTTACAACCGTCCGCAATCAGCGAATCGGTTACCTCGGCGTGCAGGCCGTACAGGGCAGGCGCGCAATCACGCACCTTGGTGTAAATAGGACGGCTATTCACAAACAACTTTTCGCGTACTGCGGCATCCAACAGTGCATAGTTGGCTTGAAAATAACTTTCCAACGACGAAATAACTTGTCTGTATTCCGGTACGTGGTATGCATAAAAGCGATGTGTTGCCACGTTGCGTTGGAAAATATGCCATTCAAAACTGCGCAAATTGCGGCTCATGGCACTATCTACGAGCTGCATCAACAATTGTCGGGACAAAATGTACAACCCCAAGCCGTAAGTCACGCTACCGGCCGCGTGGTCGGTAATAATCATATCCTCAATGCGCCCGCTCTCGTTGGCTACTACCACGGGCGACACCATATTGCGCGGCAATTCGCCGGTGCAACACGCCATCGTAATCTCGGCTCCGCTTTCTATATGGGCATCAATCAAGCGGCGGTAATCGATGTTGCCCACAAAGTGACAATCGGATAAGATAACGTACTCCTCTTTGGAATTGCGCAAAAACGGCATAATCCCCGAAAGTGAGGAGATACGCCCGTCGTAATCCGCCTCCCCTGCGCCAAACGGCGGCAGAAAATACAGCCCCTCCGTTTTTCGCGATAAATCCCACGATTTGCCGGAGCCCAAATGGTCCATTAACGATTGGTAATTGCTTTTGGTAACAACCCCCACCTTGGAAACACCCGCGTTGACCAAGTTGGACAGCGCAAAGTCAATTAACCGATAGCGACCGCCAAACGGCACCGAACCGATGGCACGAATACCGGTAAGCTCCGGCAACGCATCGTCGTGCATATTGGAAAACAGCAAACCGAGTGTGGTATGATAACGCATCTCACGCTTCCTCCTTTTTCACATCGCTGTCAATCATCGCTTTGGCCGGTACACGGCATCCTGCCTCCACCGTAACATTGGAGGCGACCACTGCGACACCCCAGTTTTCGAGCGAGGCAACCTCCTCCGGCAGTTCGCCGACCACGGCGTTTTCACCGATGCGGGCATTCTCTGCGACGATGGCATATTGCACCACCGCACCACGTTCTACCGTTACGCCCGGCATAATAATAGAGTCGCGCACTTGCGCGCCCTCCTCTATGGTTACACCCGCAAACAAAAGCGAGGATTCTACCCGACCGTGTATGTTGCCGCCCTGCGATATCATACTGTTCTGTACGGCGGCGGTGGGACCGAGATGGTGCGGCGGCAACCCCGGTGTGCGGGAATAAATGCGCCACGTATCGTCCGACAAATCCAGCGGTACTTTGGGGTTCAGTAAATCCATATTGGCTTCCCACAAACTATCGATGGTACCCACGTCTTTCCAGTACCCTTCAAAGCGATAGGCGAACATCCGCTCGCCGGCGGCCAACATTGCCGGTAATACGTTTTTGCCGAAATCGTTTTGGGATTTTTTATCCTTTTCGTCTGCTTCCAGATAGTGTTTTAATTTTTTCCAATTAAACACGTAAATGCCCATCGATGCCAAATTACTCTTGGGAACGGCCGGCTTTTCGTCAAATTCGTAAATGGACCCATCCTCGTTGGTGTTGAGGATGCCAAAGCGACTGGCTTCCGATAATTCCACCTCAATCACGGCAATGGTACAATCTGCGTTGGTTTGCTTATGTTGCGCAATCATTTGGGAATAGTCCATTTTGTAAATATGGTCACCCGACAATACCAGTACGTATTCCGGGTCGTACCGCTCAATAAACACCATATTTTGATAAATGGCGTTGGCAGTGCCTTTGTACCAATCCGCGCCCTTGTTGCGTTGATACGGCGGCAACAAATGCACCCCTGCCTCCATACGGTCTAAGTCCCACGGTTGCCCCGAACCAATATAGTCACTCAGCTCCAACGGCTGGTACTGGGTCAGTACGCCTACCGTCTCAATACCGGAATTGACGCAGTTGAACAGCGGAAAATCGATGATACGATACTTCCCGCCATAAGGGACAGCCGGTTTGGCCACGTTTTTTGTGAGCGCATACAAGCGGCTTCCCTGCCCGCCTGCCAGCAGCATTGCCACACATTCCTGCTTGCGAAACATACAAAAAGACCTCCTTTAAGTCTTTGGTTTTTGAGTTTTGACAGCACTTTTGGGCAACGGCAACCGCCGTTTGCATTTTAGGAAAACAACCGAAAGCGGCGGTAAAGTGAGCGACACCGATTGCTCACACCCGTGCATCGGCACCCGTGCGGCAGTAACCGTGCCATTTTCCACGCCGCTACCGCCAAACGTCGCGGCATCGGTGGTGAATATCTCCTCATATATACCGTAAAGCGGTACGCCGATTCGGTAGTTCTCCCGTTGGACGGGGGTGAAATTGCACACGGCAATCACTTCTTTCCCGCGGCGGTCGATACGGCGAAACGCAATAACACTTTGCGCCGCATCGTCGTTGGCAATCCACGAAAATCCCTCCCACGAAAAATCATTTTCCCACAACGGTGACGTGCTATGATAAAAATGATTGAGCGTACGAGTAAATTGTTGCAATTCGCGGTGTGCCGGATAGTCCAGTAAAAGCCAGTCCAACTCCTGCTCGTAATTCCATTCAACGAACTGGCCAAACTCCGTGCCCATAAACGTGAGTTTTTTGCCGGGGTGCGCCATCATATACGCTAAAAACAGGCGTACTCCCGCGAATTTTTGCGCATATTCACCGGGCATTTTGTTAATCAGCGAACATTTGCCGTGCACCACTTCGTCGTGCGATATGGGCAATACAAAATTTTCCGAAAAAGCATAAAAGAACGAAAACGTTATAGCGTTGTGATTGCCGCTGCGATACAACGGGTCGAGCGACACATACCGTAACATATCGTTCATCCAGCCCATATTCCATTTGAAGTTAAACCCCAAACCGCCCTCACTGGTGGGGTGAGATACCAGCGGCCACGCCGTGGATTCCTCCGCAATCATCATCGTGTACGGGTACGCTGCAAACACTGCCTCGTTAAGTTTTTTTAGAAAATCAATGGCTTCTAAGTTTTCGCGACCGCCATAGCAATTGGGCAACCATTCACCTTCCCTGCGGTCATAGTCCAAATACAACATTGAGGCGACCGCATCCACACGAATACCGTCAATATGATATTTTTCCAACCAAAACAGCGCATTCGAAATAAGAAAACTGCGCACTTCGGGGCGCCCGTAATCAAACACACAGGTCCCCCACCTTTTGTGTTCGCCTTTGCGCAGGTCGGCGTATTCATAACACGCCTCCCCGTCAAACCGATATAACCCGTATTCATCCTTGGGGAAATGCCCCGGAACCCAGTCCATAATTACACCGATACCACATTGGTGACAACGGTCGACAAACCGCATTAAGTCGTGCGGCGTGCCGTAACGCGAGGTGGGAGCGTAATACCCCGTAACCTGATACCCCCACGAACCGTCAAAGGGATATTCGGCAAGCGGCATTAATTCAATATGGGTGTACCCCATATCGCACACATACGGAAGCAGTTCCTCCGCCAATTTTTCGTACGAAAAGGGGTGTCCGTCGGGATAGCGTTTCCACGAACCGGCGTGTACCTCGTAAATATTCACCGGCCCGTCGTACAACGGCCGCTTGGACTTGCTTTTTTGCCACGCCTCGTCCTGCCACGCATACCCCTCCAGCGTGTACACGCGGGAAGCGGTAGAGGGCCGCGTTTCAAAATGATACGCATACGGGTCGGATTTCATAACACCGCGGCCGTCGGCGCCTACCACATAATACTTGTAGGTATCGTATTCCTGCACCTGTTCCGTGCAACATTCCCAAATACCATTGTCACTCACGCAGGACAGCGGTAAGGCGGCACTGTTCCAGCCGTTAAATTCACCAACCAGGGAGACGGAACGAGCGTGCGGCGCCCACACGCGGAACACATACCCCTCCGCACACGGGTGGCAACCCAGCACCTCATACGCACGAAATTCCTCTTGTGAAAACGCTTGTTCCGGCGGCAAAGGCCCTTTTGCGGAAAATTCACCCATACGTCCGTTCTCCCTTGCTAACTCCTCATTGTTATTTTACCAACTTTATCCACTAACTGTCAAGTAAATTTAGGTAATTTACTTGAACATTACAAAATGTTTTTTGTGAAATTTGTTACATATCACTAAATTTTAATCCATTTATTCGGCGTACTCTGCTACCGTGAACATCCAGTATACACCCGTTTGTGTGCTGATATCGTCGAAACGACACCAAACAAAAACGCCGTCGCTCGCGGGCGGCGGCGTTTTGAGCAAAGTTACGGAACACGCGGATGTGTGTTGTCCGTCCCCAAACCAAAACTGATTTGCAATGCCTGGTCAATACGATTCATAAAATAATCGTCCAAGCGGCCCATATGTTCCTTTAACCGTCGCTTATCAATGGTTCGAATTTGTTCCAGCAACACAATGGAATCTTTTGTTAGGCCGCTGTCGGCAGAATTCACCTGAATATGCGTGGGGAGTCGCGCCTTATCCTTTTGGCTGGTAATGGCGGCGGCAATCACCGTAGGACTGAAGCGATTCCCTACATCGTTTTGCACAATCAGCACCGGACGAATTCCGCCCTGTTCTGAACCAATCACCGGGCTTAAATCCGCATAATAAATATCGCCGCGACGAACTGTATGCATACCTCTCGACCCTTTCCTTCTCTGTTTGCACCATTAGTGTACCCCGAACAGCGGCGTTCTAATCCGGTTACACTGTAATTCACACGCTTGTATTGTCAATGTATGCTCGTCCCCCGCGGCTTGTCATAAAAAAAGCAGCACCTCGATATAGTTGTTTGGGAGGTGCCGCTATGGGATATATTATTTTTGAGCAATGCTGCCGTAGTGCGCAACAAACGCAGGAACCGTTACAACGTTTACGGCAACGGCACGCCGTTACCGAGGAGATGGTGAGCCAAATACACTTGCGCCGCCGCACCGCCGCCCTAGCAATGCAGTCCACTTTTGAAGAGCTGTGCCACGCTTTTATCACTCCGTTTGACCGAGAAGATTTACTGTTGCTGCGCCAATGCGCCGAAAATGTTACCTGCGCCGCCGAGGATGTGTTGCTCGCTTTACACCGTCATCGACTGGCGGCATTGCCGGAAAGTGCTACACCGTTACTCACCGCCGTGACCGCCGAATGCGAACACTGGAAAGCCGCGTTACACTCCTTGCACACCTACCCACGTAGTAATGCCACGGTAAAATCGCTGGCGGCGCTGGAATTGCAACACGTACGCACGGCAACTATCACGGTTCCAGAACCGTACCATCCCGCGTTACACGGTTTGTCAAATGCATGCGGTGCGGCGGCAAACACGCTGCGTATCATACTCCTTAAACAAGCATAACACCGCGCCGACCCGTGGTAGGTCGGCGCGGTGTTGTATCATTGTAACCATTCTTCAAACGTTGCTTGGTCGATAATGCGAACCCCGAGTGACTGTGCTTTTACCAGTTTGCTGCCGGCATTTTCGCCCGCCAACACAACCGATGTTTTCTTAGAAACACTGCTTGCCGTTTTGCCACCGTACTGTTCAATCAACGCCGCCGCTTCGTCGCGTGTCATAGTGGGCAACGCGCCGGTGAGCACAAAGGTCATTCCTTCAAAACGGCGGTCGGTCGGCCGCGACGTGCAAGTCATATTCACCCCACACGCCCGCAACCGCTCAATTAACCGCACAGAGGGCGGCAACGCAAAAAAGCGCAACACGTTATCCGCCATTACTTCCCCAAAGCCATCAATGGAAAGCAACTCTTCCCGCGTGGCGGCCATGACCGCCTCCATCGTACCAAACCTCTGTGCCAGCAGTTTGGCGGCTTTTTGTCCAATATGGCGGATTCCCAAAGCAAATAACAAACGTGACAAATCCGCCGTGCGGGAAGCATCAATCGCATTGAGCAAATTCTCTGCCGATTTATCGCCCTTGCGCTCTAACGCGCGCACGGCATCACGGTCCAACGTGTACAAATCGTCAATGTGCGTAATCAGCCCTTCTGCTACCAATTGTTCCATTACCGCAGGACCCAAGCCGTCAATATCCATCGCATCGCGCGAGGCAAAATGAATTAACCGTTGCATACGTTGTGCCGGACATTCTGCATTGGCGCACCGCAAGGCGGCTTCGCCCTCCTCGTGCGACACCGGTTGCCCGCAGGACGGGCATACCGACGGCAACGTGTACACCTCGCCGCCTGCGTGTTTCACCACGCGCAACACTTCCGGAATAATGTCCCCGGCTTTGCGCAACACAACCGTATCCCCGATTGCGAGCCCTTTTTCTCGAACAAATTCCGCATTGTGCAACGTGGCACGGCTCACCGTTGTTCCCGCCAGTGTGACCGGTTCAAACACGCCGGTGGGTGTAAGAACACCGGTGCGGCCCACCGTGATTTCCACATCACGCAGGACGGTTTCCTTTTCCTCGGGGGGGTACTTGTAGGCCACCGCCCACCGCGGATATTTACTGGTACTGCCCAAACGAGCGCGGTCCGCAAAATTATCCACTTTTACCACCGCACCGTCAATGTCAAACGGTAAAGAGTTGCGCTGCTCGCCGATGCGTTGTATTTCTTCCAACACTTTTTCTATGGAATCGGTGCGGCAATAAAACGGAATAACTGAAAAACCCAATTTGCGCATATATTCCAGCGACTCGGCGTGGGAGAACACCTCTGCTCCTTCCGCCATTTGCCAGTTAAACACAAACACGGATAATCCGCGTTCTTTCGTCACCGTCGGGTCCTTTTGCCGCAAGGAACCCGCCGCCGCATTCCGCGGGTTTTTGAACGGTTTTTCACCGTTTTCTTCTTGTTGCCCCACCAAAGTAGCGAATTGTCCGCGCGGCATATACACTTCGCCACGTACAATCAACCGTTTTACTGCTTGGGTAAGTTGTGCGGGAATACCCGCCACCGTGCGCAGGTTGGCAGACACGTCCTCCCCCGTTTGCCCGTCACCGCGGGTAGCGCCGCGCACAAACACACCGTCGCGGTATTCCAGCGCTACCGATAACCCGTCAATTTTTGGCTCCACGACATACACCGGATGTTCCAGCACGTCTCGAACACGACGGTCAAACTCGTGCACTTCTTCCAGCGAAAACACGTCTTGCAAACTGCCCAAAGGCACTTCGTGTTCCACCGGCGTGAATTGCCGAGAAACCTCCCCGTGTACCCGTTGGGTGTACGAATCCGCCGTAATCAACTGCGGATATTCTTCCTCTAACCGACGCAATTCCTGCGTCAGTCGGTCAAATTCATCGTCCTCAATTTCGGGAGAATCTTCATCGTAATAGCGACGGCTATGGTATTCGATTTCTTGCCGCAATGCCTCAATACGGCGGCGTGCTGATTCAAAATCCATACAGTCACTTCCTTTGATTTGGTGTTCACAAGGTATAGTATACCAAACTATGCCTCGTTTTTCAATCGGTTGAACCGAAAAATCTATTCAACTTTTCTCCCAAGTCTATCTGCATGACCGTTTCCGGCACGTCGCCTACCAATACCGTCTCACATACTAAAAAACGCGTGGTCAATTCTACCGATACACGCTCCATCGGCAGTGTTCCGGTCATCATTACCGTCATTTCCAAATAGATGCTGTGGTTGGTTTGGTTAATACCGGCATCCGTAAACGCACCGGACAAGGTAGTGAGCACCGTACCGGACGTGTGCACCGTAATGGGCAAAAAAGGACCGCGTCCGGTAAAAAAACTGCCGCCCAGCAAACTGCCCAACGGAATACTTACCATTTGTTGCTCACGTGCCGCCAATTCTGCCATAACAGCGTTGGAAGCTGCCGCTTTTAAGCGGTTAATTGCCGTAACGTTGGTTTCTGCCGAAAGCACCCGCCCGTCGTCACTGCGCTCCAAAATGATAAAATCGCGGTAGGTTGCGGCCTCTTCCGCCAACACCCGTTCCACGCCGGTGTGCACTGCCAACATAGCACTGCGCCGCGCCGACATTTGCCCGTAACTTTGAACAATCGGACGCAAGCGGGTATCCACCGCTACCACACCGGCAATGAACAGCACCGCCGCCAACACCAAACATATACCCGCTTTTAGGCGGCGAGAACGTCGGCGGTTGCGCCTCCTCATTCAAATAGCGGCTGCAACTGAACTCCCACCTGCGCCGCGTGAATTGCTGCAGAAAGTCTGGTGAAATCCGCCACCAACGAATTGGGTTTGTTGGCGGCATCGTCTTGTGACATCGGGACAAAATACAAATTTTTACTGTTTTTAAGCAACGCGATGTTACGCATAGAAAATCCCAACGCATCGTTGGTGGATACCGCAATGACCACGGGGCGGTTGCGGCGCAACTGCGATTTTACTGCCAACCCCACCGGTGTATCGCTAATGCCATTGGCCAACCTCCCCAGCGTACTGCCGGTACACGGCGCCACTACCAGTACGTCAAAATACCCTTTAGGGCCAATCGGTTCCACCTCGGTCAGTGTAAGTAACGGTTCGTTACCCGTCACCTTGCGAAATCGCTCAAGCCACCCCGATGCCGTGCCGAAACGAGTGTCGGTGGTAGCGGCACAAAAGGACAATATCGGCGTCACCGACATTCCCTCCGCGACAAGCGTTTCCATTTGCTCCAATGCGCGGTGAAACGTACAAAATGAGCCGCACAGTGCAAACCCTATTTTAGTATCCACGTCGGTTCCTCCTTAATCATATTCATAACGGTCTGCTTAATAATTTCACCCGCGGTTTTGGGCGCCACACGCCCCGGTAAAGACAACGCCCAAACGGTTTTGAGCCGCAACTGCGCCGCGGCGTTAAAATCCACTCCACCGGGGCGCGATGCCAAATCAATCAGCAATGTCCCACTATCCAGCGTTTCCAATATCTCTTGGGTGAAAACGCGGTGTGGTATGGTGTTAAAAATAACATCGTATTGTTCTTTGCCGCCCAGTGCCGTCAATTCGATTGCTTTACACCCCATTGACTCCGCCCAGGCGCGGTCCGAGCAACGCCGCGCTGCCACCGTTACCCGCGCATCCAGCGCCCGTAACAAACGAGACAAAACGCGCCCGCATCTTCCGTAACCGGTAATTAAACACCGTGACCCGGCCAGCGTTATCGGCAATTCCTCCATTGCCAGTTGAATTGCCCCCTCGGCCGTGGGAACCGCATTAAGTACCGCCAATTCCTCACGAGAAAAGTAATCCGCCACCGTTAGCCCGCGCGATGCTGCCGTGCGCTGCAATGCATCACTCACCTGCCCGCCCAGCAACAACTGTTCCTCCCGCACGGATTGCAACACCGTTTCCAGCGCAATGGGTGTGCGCGAAAACGGCGCGTTAACGTTAACGCCGTCAGTGGTTACGGGTAACGGCAAAATGACACAATCCGCCAAAAGAATGGCTTGCACCGGATTGGTACATGCCGTCACGCACGGTGGAAGTTCGGTGGCGTCAAATCCGGAACTAATGACCCTAAACCCCTCCGATGCCAAGGCGCCTGCCAAATATACCGACCGCAAATCTCCGCCGATAACGGCAAAGGTTTCCACAGTTTTCATATAACTCCTCCTTCTTCCCGATTCGCCATAAAAAAAGACCCCATAGAATGGTTTGTTCCATCCTATGAGGTCTTAGCTTGTTCGGTTCGCGCAGATTACAACGATTCCCCGCGCGACAGCAAGGCAAAAAACGCCTTATGCGCCATATATACGTCGGGCTTTGCCACCACCTCGAACGGCGCGTGCATCGAAAGAACCGGCACGCCCAAATCTACGGTATCCACGTTTAGGTCGGCGATATACTTTGCCACGGTACCGCCGCCGCCCACGTCGACGCGGCCCAGTTCCCCGATTTGCCACAAAACGTCGTTTTTCTCCATAACGCGGCGGAAGAAGCCCATTAACTCCGCCGAGGCATCGCTTGTATCGGATTTGCCACGTGAACCGGTATATTTTGTGAGCACCACACCACGGTTGAGTGCCGCGCAGTTGCGCGCTTCTACTACCTCGGGGTAAATGGGGTCAAACGCCACATTCACATCTGCCGACAAGCACAACGAGCGGCTGAGAACGTGACGACCCTCTGCACCAAACGCAGCCGCCAAATCCTCCACAAAATACTTCAAAAAGGCAGATTGCATACCGGTGTTGCCCTCGGAGCCGGTTTCCTCTTTATCCGCCAGTACCGTTACCGCGGTGTACGCCGGTTGCTTTAAGGCAAACAAGGCAGTGAGTGCGGGATAGGCACACACACGGTCATCGTGTCCGTACGCACCGATAAGACTACGGTCTAACCCCACGTCACGCGCGCCGAATGCGGGAACCATCTCCAGTTCGGCAGAAAGGAAATCGCGCTCCGTAATGCCGTATTTTTCGGAAAGAATACGCAGAATGTTCAGTTTTACCGCATCGCTGCCCTCGTCATCGCACAGCGGGCGTGAACCGATAAGAATGTTCAAGTTTTCGCCGTCAATCACCTCGGCGGCAGTCTTTTTCATTTGATTGGCACCCAAATGCGGTAACAAATCGGTTACGCAGAACACAGGGTCCTCCGCCGCCTCGCCAATGACAATGTTCACGCGGGTACCGTCTTTGCGTACGACAACGCCGTGCAACGCCAACGGAACTGCCGTCCACTGGTACTTTTTAATACCGCCGTAGTAGTGCGTGTCAAAATACGCTAACTCGTGGTCCTCGTACAACGGATTGGGTTTCAAATCCAAACGGGGCGAGTCAATGTGCGCCGCGGCAATGGAAACGCCCTCCTCAATGGGCTTTTCCCCGATAACCGCCAAAATCAATGCCTTACCGCGGTTGTTAACGTATACGCGGTCTCCCGCCTTGAGCGTGCTGTGCCGGTCAAACGGAACAAAGCCCTGTTCTTCCGCCAAGCGAATTGCCTCGGTTACGGCTTCGCGCTCAATTTTTGCAGCGTCCAGGAAATGCTTGTACCCTTCGCAATAGTTCTCCGCCTCGCGCAGTTCCTCGTCGGATACCACACGATATGCGTTTTTCGGTTGGTACAGCAGTTGCTCACGCAATGCCTCGTTCTGCTTTTTTTGTGACATATAGTTATTCCTCCGTTTCCCATTCGTATATAGTTTGATACCGTTCCTGTGCTTTTAACACGCGTTTTACATAGTTTCGCGTTTCTGTAACGGGAATTTCTTTTAAGGTAATCCCGTCATCGGAATACTCCGGGTTTTTCAACCATTTGGAAACGTTGCCGCTTCCCGCGTTATACGCCGCCAGTGCCGTTTCCGTGTTGTCAAACTGCGCCATCAAAAAATTCAGCACCCGACACCCGCAACGAATGTTCACTTGCGGGTCGTAAATACGGTCGGCCGGTTGTATGTCGCCCGTCATTTGAGTTTGTATCCACTCGTACGTGCCATCCATCAACTGCATTAATCCCTTAGCGCCCGCCGAAGAAACGGCATTGGGGTCAAAATGGCTTTCGGTGTGAATAACCGCATATACCAGTGTGGGCGGTAAATCGTATTCCGCGGCGGAAGCAGTGACATACGCCTTATACTCCAGTGGATACGCCGCCTCTAAGTAGGTACGGTATCCCCAATGAAACAACCCTACTGCGACTGCCAACGCAACCACCGACAACAAAAGCCACCACAGCCATTGCTTTACTCGTTTGGTCAAACCGTTACCTCCCTATGCTGCGGCGCCAATCGTCTACCGCTGCACGCAGCGCTGATAAGTCGCCGGCATTTTCCAATGTGTGAGTCGCCCGCTCAGTATAATACGAATCGGGCGGCTGAGCATTCATACGCGCTTGCGCCTGTTCGTGCGTGAGCCCGTCCCGCTCACAAATGCGAGCACAACGCACTGCAGGCGGTGCGGTAATGGCGAGCGTACTGTCGCACAGTGCTTCCGTACGCGTTTGAAATAACAACGGGACATCCAACAGTACCGTACGTTCCCCCCGCTCTCGGGCGGCCGTCAGCCGCTCGTTCATCATAGCAATCACGGTGGGATGTACAATGGCATTTAACGCTTCGGTAGCGGCCGGCGTGGCAAATGCCGTTTGCGCCAACGCCGCACGGTTAAGCGAGCCATCCTCATTGAGTACCGAAGGTGAAACCCGCTCCGCAATGGCGTGCAAACACGGCGAGCCGGGGGCAACCGCCTCCCGTGCTAAAGCGTCGGCATCTATCACATAAAAACCATCAGCCGAAAGCATACGGGACACCGTGCTTTTGCCCGAACCGGTGGAACCCGTTAACCCGATGACCATTGTATTATTCAAGCGTAATCACCTCAAATCCGGCGGCACGCAACAAACGATTGTATACCGCCAACCCGATTCCTTCCGGGGCGGGGCACGCCGTATACGCCACGGTTGCGCCGCGTTCATCCAACTGCCGCAATGCCTCAAACACGCACCGCGCTTGCGATGCGGCATCCTCCCGCCGCCCGTAGGTAAGGTATGGAACGCTCAGCCCCGTCTCCTCGCCGTCAAAACAAAGCGCCATTACACCGGCGGCGGCTTGTTCGTTTACATAACGGCGATAGGCATCCGCCGTGCCGCGCACCAGCACCACACGCGCTTGCGGAGCGTAATGTTTATATTTCATACCGGGGGAAGCGGCTTGTGCACCCTTTTCCAACGGTTGTAACACGGCGGCATCCACTTCCACCGCGCCCACAACCGCTTGCAACATTTCCACCGTTACCGCGCCCGGACGCAGCACGCGTACGCAATTATCGGTTACCGTAACCACCGTTGACTCGACACCGACATCACACGCACCACCATCCAACACCGCAGCAATGCGCCCGTCCATATCTTGTGCCACGCGGTGCGCATCCGTGGGGCTGGGGCTGCCGGAACGATTGGCAGAGGGTGCCGCCAACGGACAAGAAAGTTCAATTACGCGGCGCGCTATGGGGTGTGACGGCATACGCACTGCCACCGTGGGTAATCCTGCTGTAACTTCGTCAGGAACGTCGTCGGGTTTCTTAAAAATCATCGTTAGCGGTCCCGGCCAAAACGCTTGTGCCAGCGCTTGCGCTACCGGCGGGATGTCACGCACCAATCCGCCCAGTTGCTCCCACTGTGCTATATGTACAATCAGCGGATTATCCGCGGGGCGACCCTTGGCGCGAAAAATGGAAGCCACCGCCGCACCGTTGCGGGCATCCGCCGCTAAACCGTATACGGTTTCGGTGGGAATCGCAACCAGTTCCCCCGCGGACAATAACGCGGCGGCGGTGTGTATATCCTGTTCACTCGTTGTCAAATGCTTTGTTTTCATCCATCTGTCCTCTTTGCAGTTTTTCGGCGCGGTCGGCAGTGATAAGTGC